>NZ_JBYVYK010000037.1:43480-63840 GCF_058148405.1 Mycobacterium sp. DHQP2018-32-09
GGTACGCGGTCCCCGCCAGTTCGCTGCGGATGGTCGATCAGAAGGGGTGGAACGCCAGGGCGTCGTGGCTGGTGTCGTGCGCCGTCAGGCTGGTGTCGTCGTGCGAGGCCAGGCTGGTGTCGTTGTGCGAAGCCAGGCTGGTGTCGTTGTTCGAGCCGATGGCGCTGCTGTACGAGTGGTCGTCGGTCGAGGTCTCGGTGTGGTCGACCACCGTCGAGTCGACGTGCGTGTTCACGTGGCTGCTGGAGTCCGACACGTTGCCGCTGCCCAGGTCGCCTCCGGCGGTGGTCTGGTTGCCGCCGACGGTGGTGCTGGCGCTGTGGTTGCTGGTGTCGGTGACGATGATCGACCCGCCGTTGCCACCGCTGCCGGCGTTGGCCTCGTTGCCGCCGTTGCCGATCCCGATGCCGAGCAGACCGCCGCCGGTGGCGCCGCCGCCGGCCGACGCGCTGCCGCCATGGCCGCCGGACATGTCGTTGTCCTTGATGATGGTGCCCTCGTTGCCGTTGATGAGGTCACCGCCGGAGTGCTGCGAGGAGTCGCGGACGTCGGTGTGGTTGCCCGCGCCGATGGTGACGGGCGAGTTGTGGTCGGCCACGACGGTGCCGGTGTTGGCGGTGTTGCCGTCGCCGATGACGTTGCCGTGGCCGGTGGTGACGTCGCCGGCGTTGTCGCCGCCGACCACCACGCCGCCGTCGGTGGCGGTGTTGCTGGTCTTGTTGCCCAGTGTGATGTCGCCGAAGCCGAGGTTGAATCCGCCGACCTGCGAGTTGGCCCCCGAACTCTGCTCCGGGCTCATGAAGTCGTTGTTGCTGGCCAGCTCGGTGGCGTTGTGGCTGGCGAAGTCGGTCTGCGGCGCGAAGGCGGGCGCGTAGGTGGTCTGCGGCGAGAACGGCGAGGCCACGCTGTGGTAATTGGCCACCGCACGCTGCAGGCCGACCACCGGGTCGCCGCCGCCGAGGGCCACGCCTGCGGGTGCGGCGGTCGCGGCCACCGATGCGAGCTGCGCGGCGGTGACGTTGGGCAGACCGGCGTCGCGCATGGCGCCCTGCGGGTCCGCGATGAACGATGCGGCCACGTCGGGGCTGCGGAAGAGGTCGAGGATGTAGTCGATGATGGTGGTCATCTCAGTGCCCTTCTGTCGAGGTCTGGTCTGGTTCGCCGGTGTTCGGCGAGCTGAGAACCAATCTAGGAACATCCCCGACCCCCGGAAACGGGGCGCGAACCCCTGCCTCGAGCGTCGGATACCGGGATGCCGATGGGGGTTCAGTTAGGGGATTAGGGGTTTGCCGGGGATCGTGTTCCCACCGCGCTGAAGTGCGTACATACGCCAACGGCGCGACCGATGTCGGTCGCGCCGTGGGGGCAAGGATAGGGGATTCGGCAGGATCGCCTTCGCGATTAGGTGAACAGGTCGAACCCCGTGGGGTCGGGATGACCGGGATCGTGGGGCCCGTCGTGCACGGCGTCGAGGCCGTGCCACTCCGGGACGTCCAGGCCGCCCGGACCGTCCAGACCGTCAAGACCGTCCAGGGCACCCGGTACGTCGTGCCCGAACCCGGATCCCCCGCCGGCATCGGCGCCAAGCGGGTTGACGACCACCGGGACGTCGTGGTCGAACGCGGGATCGCCCGCGGAGGCGACGTCGGGTGGCCCGGCGGTGCCGGCGTCGACGATGGCGTGCAATCCGGAGTCGTTGACGTGATGGACACCGGGGGCGTCGAAGGCGTCGAAGGCGGCGGTCGCGGCGCCGCTGGACCAGACGTTGCCCGCGTCGCCGAACGTGTCGCCCGTCGAGACGGGCGTCGTCAGCGATTCGGCGACCACCGGGATCAACCCGTTCACGTCGGCGGTGGTGACGCCGACGAGGTGCGCGTCCGCGATGGCCTGGCCGGGGTTGGCGGCGTACTGGGCGGCGACGTCGGGGTCGCGGACCACCGACATGACGAAGTCGAGCAGCGAGTTCGCCACCGGTACCACCTCTCCAACGGTTCGTGCAGGCACTGTTCTCGTGAAGATGCTATTCGCGCTGGCAGCGCACGGAATCGGTGGTGCGCCCACCTGCCGGGCGCCGGCATTGGGGGATTCGCCATTAGGGGATGCGCCACGCTTAGGGGCAGTGACCTCGACTCCCGCGATCCGTCGACTCCGACGGTTATGGTGAGGGCTGGCCCGACCCGGAATGGGTCGGTGTGCGACTGGGCCCGGGAGGGCCCGCCCGAGAACGAGAGCCCGGGAGGGCCCGCCCGAGAACGAGAGAGGGGACCGATGAGCGCCCTGGGGTTGTCCGTCGGTGCCACCAATCTGGTGGCCGGCGTCGTCGGCCGGCCGCCGCTGGTGCGGCGCGCGGTGCTGGCGTTGTACGACGATCGCGCACCCGAGGTGGGCGAACCGGAAGGCGCTTCGACCGGTGCCGGGCAACCGCGCCTCGTCCTCACCGACTTCGTCGAGCGGGTCGGCGACCCCGTGCCGATGGTGGCCTCCGACGGCTCGTCGCACCGCGGTGAGTTCGTGCTCGCCGAGGCACTCGACGGGCTCGCACGCGCCGCAGGCGGAGGCAGTCCCGTGACCATCGCGGTCCCCGCGCATTGGGGACCGGGGCAGGTGGGTGCGCTGCGCAACGCGGTCCGGGACAAGCCTGCCCTGTCCCCCGGCGGCGTGCCCGCCACCCTGATCCCCGACGCCACGGCGGCCCTGGCCGCGCTCGGCGTCACCCCCGGTCTGCCGAACGACGGCGTCGTCGTGCTGTTGGACTTCGGCGCCTCCGGGACCAGCCTGACCCTGGCCGACGCCCGGGCCGGCATGAGCGTCATCGGCGACACCGTGCGGTACCCGGACTTCTCCGGGGATCTGGCCGACCAGGCCCTGCTCAACCACGTCATCGCCGGAGTCGCCGACGCCGGCAACGCCGATCCCGCGGGTACCGCGGCCGTCGGGTCGCTGCGAGCCCTGCGCGACGCGTGCCGGCAGGCCAAGGAGCGCCTGTCCGCCGAGACCGCCGCCGTGATCCCCGTGGCGCTGCCGGGCTACGGCTCCGACGTCCGGGTGACGCGCCCCGAACTCGAGCGCCTCATCGACCAGCCGCTGGCGGGCTTGCTGGCCCTCGTCGAGGAGTCGTTGCAGCGCTTCCGCATCCCGTTGGCCGCCGTGGCGGCGGTGGCGACGGTCGGCGGCGGGGCGGCCATCCCGCTGGTCACGCAGCGCCTCTCGGAGCGTCTGCGCGCACCCGTGGTGACCACGCCCGCCCCGCAGGTGGTGGCGGCCGCCGGCGGTGCCGCGGTGGCGATGGGTGTCACCAGCGCGTCGGCCGCGACCGCGATGGCACCGGCCCTCGACGACGCCGCGACCGGGTTGGCCCCCACCATGGGGTGGCTGGCGGGAGCTGCCGGGGTGGGCGGAGCGGTCGCCGGTTTCGACGCGGCCGCGCCCCCGACGCAGGCCGCGCCGAACGCCGCGGTCACCGGCAAGGCCGACTCGCTGGCGTGGTCACAGGATGCACCCGGCGGCGAGCCGGTGCCGTTCGAAGGCAACGACTACACGACCGAGTATCTCGACGACTATGGCAGTCAGACCGATGCCCGGCCGCCGATGGACTTCGCCCGGACCGACGAGCACGACGACCACGACGTGGCCCCGCTGCCCTGGTACAAGCGCCCGCCCCTGCTGTTCGGCGCCGCCGCGGCGGCGTTGCTGGCCGTCGGCGGCGTGGCCGCGGTGACGCTCACCAGCACGTCCACCGACTCGACGCCGGTCACCGAGAACGTCACGGTCACCAAGACGGGCACCGACGGGCTGATCACCACCACGGTGGTGCCCTCGTCGGAGGTCGCCTCGCTGCTTCCCAGCGGTTACACCACCACCAGTCCGCTGACCACCACGCCGCAGAGCAGTGCCGCCGACAGCACGACCACCACCACGTCGCCGACGACCACGACGACGACCACCACGACCACGACGACCACCACCACCACGACGACGACCACCACGACGCCTCCGACGACGACCACGACGACGCAGGCGGTGACCACGACGACGCAGCCGCCGCCGACGACCACCACGCAGGCGCCGCCGACCACCACCCAGGCACCGCCCACCACCACCCAGGCACCGCCGCCGACCACGACGGCGCAGGCGGCACCCACGCTGACGCAGACGCAGTCGGTTCCGGAGGCACCGACGCGGCAGGTGTCGTCACCGTCGGTTCCCGACGTCCCCACGGTCACGGAAGTTCCGCTGCTCCCCCTCCCGTGAGCGCATCCGACGTCGTTGCGACGCTGACGGCGTCGCCCGCCGAGCCCGCCCAGGTGCTGGTGTCCGGCGGGGTGGGCACGGGCAAGACGGAGCTGTGCGCGCGCATCGTCGAGGCGTTGCGCGCCAACGGGATCACGGTGCTGACGCGTCCGCCGCGCCCCGGCGACCCGCCCGCGGCGGCCGTCGTGATCGACGACGTGCAACTCTGTGACGACGACGATCTCGGTGCGCTGACCGAGGAGATCGCCGCGGGGGCCCGGACCGTCGTCGTGGCAGCCCCGCCCCTGACGTCGCGCGCGGCGCTGGCCGAGTTGACCGCCGCCGCGGGCAGGCGACGGCCCGTGGTGTCGCTCGGTCCGCTCGGTCCGGCCGAGATCGCCAGCGTCGCAACCGAATCGATGACAACGCCGCCACCGCCCGAACTCGTCAGGGCGGTGGCCACCGCCACCGCGGGACTGCCATTCCTGGTGCGCCCCGCGGTCGCTGCGGCCGTCGCGCCCGACGGCGAGACACCCGGTGCCGCGATCTCGGCCGCCACCCGCGCAGCGCTCGTCGAACGCCTGCGCCGCCTGCCCGCACCGCTCGTCGACGCGCTGTTGGTGTCGTCGCTCAGCCCGGAGTTGGGGCCAGACGACGTCGCGGGCGCACTGACCGTCGACACCGCTGCCGCGCAGGCCCTGGTCGACGAGGCGCGCGGCACTGGGCTTATCGCCCCGTCGCACGGGGTGACGTTCCTGCGGACGCTGCATCGCTGCGCCGCCCAGGTCGCCGGCGTCGCCCACCATCACGACGTGGAACTGCGACTGCTGCACAGCCAGCTCGAGAAGGCAACGCTGACAGCCGATCTCGCGATCCGCCTGGCCGAACACGGGATGCGGCACCCGCTGCTGGCGACCGCGCTCACCGATCTCGCCGACGGTGCCGGGGCCTACCCCGAGCGGGCCGCCCGCCTGTACCGGGCCGCCGCAGAGGCCGACGCAGGCAGCCGCGACGCGCGTCTGGCCGACGCGTTGGCCGGCAGCGGTGACTGCACGGCCGCGCGTCGGCTCGCCGACGAGTTGCTGGCATCCGACGACGCGGCCGAGCGTGCCGCCGCGGTGCGCATCGCGGCGAGCGTCGCCGCCCACGACGGCGCCATCGGGCAGGCCGCCGAGCTGTTCGCGTGGCTGGGTTCACCGCAGGACGTCCTGCTCGGGGCCGCCGCCACCGTGGTGTCGCTCGGCGTGGGCGACGTCGCCGCCGCCCGGGCCTACGCCGCGGTGCCGGACGCCGGACCACCGACGTCGCAGGCTCGCGGGGCGCGCGCGCTGGCCGCGGGTCTGCTGGCGACGCTGGACGCGCCGTACCCGGCGGCGGTCGGCACGCTGTCGCAGGCGCTGGACGCGCCGCCCCCCGTGACGGTGGTGACGCCGGACACCGCGAGTGCGCTCGTCGCCCTGGTCGCCCTGCACGGCGGGGACCCGGCGCGGGCGCGCAGGGCCGTCGCTCGCCACGGTACGGAGTCGCCGTTCACCGCCCCCCGGCACCGGCTGCTGCAGGCCTGGCTGCACGTCCTCGACGGCCAACTGGCCGCGGCGGCCACCGCCCCCACCGCGACGGACCTGCACCGCCGGGACGCGCTGTGGGCCACGGCCGTGCAGACCGCGGCGGCCCGGCGCGGCGGCGACGTCGGCGCCCTGCAGAAGCACTGGAACGCCGGCGCCGAGGTGCTCGCCGAGTACGCCCTGGATCTGTATGCGCTGTTGCCCGTCGGCGAGCTGTGGGTGGCGGCGGTGCGCCTGGGCGTCGCCGGGCGCATGGCGCACGTCGTGGACGCCGCGTTCGGCCTGCTCGAACGGCTGGGCAATCCTCCGCTGTGGGCCGTCCCGCTGCACTGGGCGGGCGTGCACGCCGGCATCCTCGCCAACGATCCGGCAGCCGTCGCGCCGCACGGTCAGGCCCTGGCGGCGGCGGCTGGCGACAGCCCGTTCGCCAGAGCGCTGGCGAACGCAGGTCGGGCCTGGCTACGGGTGCTCGCCGGGCAGGTCGACGTGCCCGAGGTGGGCGCCGCGGCCCGTGGGCTGGCGGCGCACGGTCTGGGCTGGGATGCCACACGGCTGGCGAGCCAGGCGGCACTGCACACGCCCGACGGCAGGGTGTCGGCCGCCATGCTGCAGCTGGCCAGGGACCTGCGGGCCACGGCACCGGTCCCCGAGCCGGTACCGGAACCCAGCAGGCCGGCACGTCCGTCGGCGTCGTCCCAGACGTCTGCTTCCGCGACCACCGCGCGACCCGCACCCGCCGCGGGCGCCCTGTCGGCGCGTGAACGCGAGGTGGCCGAGCTGGTCCTGCAGGGCATGCCCTATCGCGACATCGGCTCGCGCCTGCTGATCTCCGCCAAGACCGTGGAGCACCACGTCGCCCGGATACGGCGCAGGCTCGGCGCCGAGTCGCGGTCGGAGCTGATATCGATGCTGCGGGCGCTCCTCGAGGGCTGATCTTGGGCCTGCACGACCGTCGTGCGCCGGCCCGTGCGACGAACCTGTGTGATGCTTGCCACTCCGCTGCGGACCTGGTGAAATCCGGTGGCCGGACGGCACTCCACCAAGCGGTTGCTCAGTCGCGACCTCGGCGACCGGGTTCACCTGCGCCGATACCCGAGCGCTTCGGTCGGCACCGGCGGCGTCGCCACGCGACCGGCCGACCGGTTAGTTAGGTATGCCTTCATGGCGTCGTTTGGGCCGCGGATGCAACTATGAGCAGGCATCTAGCGTAAGTTACCGACTAGTAACACAGCCCGGCGATGCGGTCGGTGGCTTGAGATTTCGCTTGAGATTTCGGAGGCATGCGGTGGACGAGCACACCCTCGTTTTGGTCACGATGGGCATCGGCGTGCTGGCAACGCTCGTCGTAGCGGCCCTGGCCGTCAAACGCGTGCTATGGCTGACCAACCTCATCCGGTCCGGTCAGACCACCCTCGACGAGGGTGGCCGCAAGGACGACCTGAAGACGCGCATCACGACGCAGTTCAAGGAGGTCTTCGCCCAGACGCGGCTGCTGCGCTGGTCGATCCCCGGCATCGCCCACTTCTTCACCATGTGGGGCTTCTTCATCCTCGCCACGGTGTACCTCGAGGCGTTCGGCGTGCTGTTCTACCCCAAGTTCGCCATCCCGATCGTCGGCCACTGGAACGTGCTGGGCTTCCTGCAGGACTTCTTCGCGCTGGCCGTGCTGTTCGGCATCATCGTGTTCGCGATCATCCGCCTGCGTTCGGAACCCAAGGAGTACGGCCGAGATTCGCGCTTCTACGGCTCGCACACCGGTGGCGCCTGGCTCATCCTCTTCATGATCTTCAACGTCATCTGGACGTACGCGCTGTTCCGCGGCGCCGCGGTGGCCACCGAGAACCTGCCCTACGGCTGGGGCGCCTTCTTCTCCCACGGCATGGGCTCCATCCTGTCGCCGCTCGGCGAGACGCCCAACGTGATCATCGAGCGTGTCGCGCTGCTGCTGCACATCGGCGTCATGCTGGTGTTCCTGCTGATCGTGCTGCACTCCAAGCACCTGCACATCGGCCTGGCGCCCATCAACGTCACGTTCAAGCGCCTGCCCAACGGCCTGGGCCCGCTGCTGCCCATGGAGTACGACGGCAAGTACATCGACTTCGAGGATCCCGACGAGAACGCGGTGTTCGGCCGCGGCAAGATCGAGGACTTCACGTGGAAGGGCTACCTGGACTTCACCACGTGTACCGAGTGCGGTCGCTGCCAGTCGCAGTGCCCGGCGTGGAACACCGGAAAGCCGTTGTCTCCCAAGCTCGTCATCATGAACCTGCGCGACCACCTGTTCGCGAAGGCGCCCTACATCCTGGGTGACAAGGAAACCCCGCTGGAGAACACCCCCGAGGGTGGCCTCGGCGAGGACCTCCGCGGCGAGAAGCGCTCCGAGCAGCACGCCCACGATCACGTGCCCGAGTCGGGCTTCGAGCGCATCATGGGCTCCGGCCCGGACCAGGCGCTGCGCCCGCTGGTCGGCACCGCCGAGGAAGGCGGCGTCATCGACCCCGACGTGCTGTGGTCGTGCACCACGTGCGGCGCGTGCGTCGAGCAGTGCCCCGTCGACATCGAGCACATCGACCACATCGTCGACATGCGTCGCTACCAGGTGATGGTGGCCTCGGAGTTCCCCGCCGAACTCAGTGGCCTCTACAAGAACCTGGAGACCAAGGGCAATCCGTGGGGCCAGTCGTCGCGTGATCGCACGGCCTGGATCAACGAGGTCGACTTCGACGTGCCGGTCTACGGCGAGGACGTCGAGTCCTTCGACGGTTTCGAGTACCTGTTCTACGTCGGGTGCGCAGGCGCCTTCGAAGACCGCGCGAAGAAGACCACCAAGGCCGTCGCCGAGCTGCTGTCCGCGGCGGGCGTCAAGTTCCTGGTGCTGGGTTCCGCGGAGAGCTGCAACGGCGACTCCGCTCGTCGCTCGGGTAACGAGTTCCTGTTCCAGCAGCTCGCCGCGCAGACCAAGGAGACCATCGACGAGCTGTTCGAGGGCACCGAGACCATCGACCGCAAGATCGTCGTCACCTGCCCGCACTGCTTCAACACCATCGGCCGCGAGTACAAGCAGCTGGGTGCCAACTACACCGTGGTGCACCACACGCAGTTGCTCAACCGCCTGGTGCGGGACAAGAAGCTGGTGCCGGTGAGCCCGGTCGGCCAGGACGTCACCTACCACGACCCCTGCTACCTGGGCCGGCACAACAAGGAGTACGCCGCGCCGCGCGAGCTGATCGGGGCGTCGGGGGCGAAGCTGACCGAGATGCCGCGCCACGCCGACCGCGGGCTGTGCTGTGGTGCCGGTGGCGCGCGGATGTGGATGGAAGAGCACATCGGCAAGCGCGTCAACCACGAGCGCGTCGAAGAGGCGCTGAACACCGACGCCACCAAGATCGCCACCGGGTGCCCGTTCTGCCGCGTGATGATGACCGACGGCGTGGGCGACCGCGCCGAGGCCATCGGCAAGCAGGAGGTCGAGGTCCTCGACGTCGCGCAGCTGCTGCTGGGCGCCCTGGACAAGGACGCGATCACGTTGCCGGAGAAGGGTTCCGCCGCGAAGTGGTCGGCGGAGCTGGCCGAGCAGCGCGCCGCGAAGGCACCGGTCGCGGAGAAGACGGCCGCTGAGATCCCCGACGAGCCGCTCGACGTGCCGACCGAGGAGGCCACCGATCCCGGTGCGCCCGACGCGGCTCCCGTCGCACCCGCCAAGGGCGGTCTGGGCATGGCGGGCGGCATCAAGAAGCCCGGCGCCAAGACCGCCGCTCCGGCGGCCGAGGACGCCACGCCCGCACCGGCCAAGGGCGGGCTGGGACTGGCAGGCGGCATCAAGAAGCCCGGCGCCAAGACCGCCGCTCCGGCGGCCGAGGAGGCCACGCCGGCTCCCGCCAAGGGCGGGCTGGGACTGGCAGGCGGCATCAAGAAGCCGGGCGCCAAGACCGCCGCACCCGCGACCGGAGCACCCGCAACCGGAGCACCCGCGACCGAGGCGGCCAAGCCCGCACCGGCCAAGGGCGGTCTGGGGCTGGCAGGCGGCATCAAGAAGCCGGGCGCCAAGTCCGCGGCCGCACCCGCTGCCGCACCCGCGACCGACGCTCCGGCAGCCGAGACGCCGCAGGCGGCCGCGACGCCCGATGCCCCTGCGGCACCCAAGCCTGCGGCGGCACAGGGTGGTCTGGGTCTGGCAGGCGGCATCAAGAAGCCGGGGCAGCGCAAGCCCGCGGTAGCCGCTCCCGCAGCACCCAAGACGGCGGAACCTCAGGCCGAGGAGACCGTGACCGAGGACCCCACGACCGCCGCGCCCGAGGCGTCGTCGACGAATGGCGATGCGGCGCAGGCCGCGGAGTCGAGCACCGAAGAGCCGAGCACCCCTTCGGTTCCGGTGAAGGGTCTGGGCATGGCTCCGGGCGTGCGCAAGCCCGGCAAGCGCTGAGGGGCGCCGTTAATCGGTGGACGACGGTGAGAGCATGAAGGACGTGAGCACCCAACAGCTGCCGTGGCAGGCGCACAACCCGCCACGCCAGCGCACCTTCACGCAGTCGTCCAAGCTGCAGGACGTGTTGTACGAGATCCGCGGTCCCGTACACGATCACGCCGCGCGGCTGGAGAGCGAGGGGCACCGGATCCTCAAGCTGAACATCGGCAATCCCGCCCCGTTCGGCTTCGAGGCCCCCGACGTCATCATGCGCGACATGATCCAGGCGTTGCCGCATGCGCAGGGTTACTCGGATTCCAAGGGCATTCAGGCCGCCCGGCGTGCGGTGTTCACGCGCTACGAGCTGGTGGACGGCTTCCCGAAGTTCGACGTCGACGACGTCTACCTGGGCAACGGGGTGTCCGAACTCATCACGATGACGCTGCAGGCGCTGCTGGACAACGGCGACCAGGTGCTCATCCCAGCGCCGGACTACCCGCTGTGGACGGCGTCGACGTCGCTGGCGGGGGGCACGCCGGTGCACTACCTGTGCGACGAGACGCAGGGCTGGCAGCCCGACATCGCCGACCTCGAGTCGAAGATCACCGACCGCACCAAGGCGCTCGTCGTGATCAACCCCAACAACCCGACGGGCGCGGTGTATCCGCGAGAGGTGTTGGCGCAGATGGTGGATCTGGCGCGAAAGCACCAGCTCCTGCTGCTCGCCGACGAGATCTACGACAAGATCCTCTACGACGACGCCCAGCACGTCAGCCTGGCCACGCTGGCCCCCGACCTGTTGACGCTGACGTTCAACGGCTTGTCCAAGGCCTACCGCGTCGCCGGTTACCGATCGGGGTGGCTGGTGATCACGGGCCCCAAGGATCATGCGACGAGCTTCCTCGAGGGCATCAGCCTGCTGGCCAACATGCGGCTGTGCCCCAACGTGCCTGCCCAGCACGCCATCCAGGTGGCCTTGGGCGGACATCAGAGCATCGAGGACCTGGTGCTTCCCGGTGGCCGGCTGCTGGAGCAGCGAGACGTGGCCTGGGACAAGCTGAATCAGATCCCCGGGGTGTCGTGTGTCAAGCCGCAGGGCGCGCTGTATGCGTTCCCGCGTCTGGATCCCGAGGTCCATGACATCCACGACGACGAACAACTGGTGCTCGACTTGCTGCTGCAGGAGAAGATCCTGGTCACCCAGGGCACCGGATTCAACTGGCCCGCACCGGATCACCTGCGCATCGTGACGCTCCCCTGGGCCCGCGACCTGGCCAACGCCATCGAGCGGCTGGGCAACTTCCTGGCCGGCTACCGGCAGTAGCGCGACTCAGGGCTGCGTGCTGCGCACCAGCGCGGCGAGTTCGACTCGCCCCAGGACGCCGGCCTTCGCGCACGCGCGATACACGTGGCTCTCCACCGTGCGCAGGGACAGCCCCAGCGTTTCGGCGATCCCCCGGTTCGACAGCCCCTCGGCCACCAGCGCCGCGATCTCGTGTTCCCTTCGACTGAACGGCGGCGCGAACCCGGCGGCCGCGATCGCCGGGCTGATGGCGCCGCCACACTCGGCGGCCAACCGACGGGCGCGGGCCGCAGCGGTCATCGCGCTGCCCGTGCGGCCTGCCCGCCGGTGCGCCGTCGCGGCCTGCCCGGCCGCGTCGGCCGCCGCCAACCCGTCGCCGATGGTCTCGAAAGCCAGTGACACGCGGTCCAATTCGGTGGCACGGTCGGCCTTCACCGCTGCGGCGTACCGGGCCACGATCCCGGCGCGGGGGCCCTCGACGCGCTCGGCGAGTTCCGCGGTTCGCCCCGCGACGTCGGTGTCGTCGAGTTGCACGGCGGTCTGCAGGCACAGGAGTTCGCGGGCCAGTTGGTCGTGCTCCCGGGCCAGGTCGGCGGCACGGCGCGCCAGCGTGCGGGCATCGGTCGATCGATGCCGACCCGCGGCCAGCCACGCCTCGGTGAGCAGTTCGGCGGGCACCAGGTTCTGATACGCCGGGTGTCGGTGCACCCGCGCCGCGTCCAGGACCCGTTGCGCGGCAGGAACGTTTCCCCGGCGTGCCAGCACTTGGGCACGGAGCAGTTGGAACCGGTAGAAGGTGTTCGCCACCACGAAGTCGTGGGCGTCGTCGAGGCCGTCGGGGAACAGGCGCAACGCCTCCTCGAGATGGCCCGCACCGTAGTGAGCCATCCCGAGCAGCTGCCGGGCCACCAGGAGCGCCGACGCGGGCTCGTCGGCTTGGTCGCGGCAATAGTCCTGGGCCGCAAGGATCGCCTGGGCAGCGTGCCCTGCCGTCGCCAGCGCGAGGATCAGCGATTCGATCATCGCATGGTGCAACCCCTTGGCCTCGAGACCACCGGTGTCTCGTGTCCTGGCGGATCGGGCTGCGGTCGCCACCGCGCGGTCCGCCTGTCCGAGTTCGGCGTAGACCATGGCCTCGGCGCTGTGCCCCATCGCGGTGGCGAACGGGTCCAAGCCCCGATAGTCGATGGCGGTGGCGATGGGGAGTGCCTCGAGAGGCCGCGCGGCGAGCACGAGCTGGTATGCCCGGAAGATCGACAGCTGCTGGCGCTGCACCCCGCTCGCCGAGTCGAGCGCATCCTTGACCACGCGTCGGGACCGTCGTGGGGCCCCGTCGGTCCACAGGAGGGTCGACGCCCGCATGATCACGTCGTTGGCGAACGTCGCGGGAGCCGTCCCGGCGGAGTGGACCTCGGCGAGCACCTCGGATGCCCGTTCGCCGCGCTGGGTCATGATCAGCGAATACGCAAGGGGCATGAGCGCATCCGCGCGAGCCGGGGTATGGGACGCGGCGGTGGACAACCGCACGGCAGCTTCGTAGTCCAGGAGTGCATTGGCGGCCTTGGCGGCATCGACGAGCACGGTCGGGTTGGTCGCCAAGTCGGACTCCAGCCACAGCAGGCCGCGCTTCATCACCTGGGCCGGGCTGCCGTCGCCCGTCATGGTCGAGGCCACCTCGCCGCGCAGTCGACGCAGTCGGGCTGCGCCGCAACGACTTCTGCGTACCTCCGCGAACATCGGGTGTGCCGCGTACACGTCGTCGCCCTCCACCCTGATGAGGCCGTGCTGCTCGGCCTCCTCGATGGCGTCTTGATCCGTGACGGTCCGCAGGCAGTGCAGCGTCACGGGTTCGGCGATGGACACCACGTCGACCACGTCCATCACGTCCTCGCGCACCGCACCGATGTGGGCGTCGACGAGCTCGGTGAGGGACTGCGGCAGGTCAGCGCCGTGGCGCCAGCGCACCACGCCGTCGTGGACCGTCATGCGCCCGGCCTGCCGTTCGTGGTCGACGAGCTGCCGCACGTAGAGGGCATTGCCGCGGGTGAGCTGCCACATCCGGGCAGTGCACGACTCGTCGAGGCGTGCGTCGAAGGCGGCTGCCAGCAGGGCTGCCACGTCGTCGCGGGTCAGGGGCGCGAGTTCGTGGCGGCGCGGCGCACCGCCGTGGCACAGCGACGCGATGGCCGCGGGCAGGGGCTCGCCGCTGCGGACGGTCAGGACCACGGTGCCGGCGCGTGCCTCGGCGAGGTGGTGCACGACGAAGGCGGACATGTCGTCGAGCACGTGGGCATCGTCGACGACGATCAGGAGGTGGTCCGGCTCGACGCCGTCGGTCAGGGCTTCGCACACCCGCCGCGCCATGGCGGCCGGTGAGCCGTCGACGTCGTCGGTCCATCGCGCGAACGCGCCGAGGGGGATGGCGCGACCCGTCGCGGTGGCGGCGACGCGGCGCACGGTCCATCCGTTCGCCGCCGCCCACGTGGCGACTTCGCGTGCCAGTCCTGACTTGCCGACGCCGGGCTTGCCCGCCAAGACCGTCGGCCGCGCGTCGGCGTCGGCGAGGGCTGCGACGACCTCCGCGAGGACGCGATCTCGACCGATGAACGGCCAGCGCTCGGGCACGCGATGATGGTAGCTACGCGGCCCTCGCACTGTCGTGGGGTCGCACCGAAACCCCGAGCGGTCACCGTTCGGTCAGGCATGGGCCTGCGAGCCGCCCGCGGACACCGCGGATGGCCGACGCTGCGCCCGCCCCCTTCGCCGGTCACGCGAAGTCCGCCCCAAGGCGCCACCTCTACCCTGTCCGGGTGGCGCACTCGCATTCGCACGCTCACCCGTCGGGCCCGGCTCCGCTGGGCCCCGTGGCCGCCAAGGTCGCCGTCGGTCTGCTGATCGCCATCGCGCTCGCGACGCTCGTCGGGGCGGCGCTGCTGTGGCCCAGCCAGCAGAAGGTCGACATCCCGCTGCCGTTCCAGAACTCGGCGGGCGGCGCGGTGACCACCGAGTCGGGTTACGTCACGTCGACGAGCGTGGCCCCGTGTGGCAGCCCGTCGGCGGGCGCGGTGCTCACGGCGCCGCCCACCGCGGCCCCTGCGGGCGGCGGCGAGTGCATCCAGTCGCTGGTGCGCATCGACTCGGGTCCCAACAAGGGGGCCAACACGCTGTTGGAGTTCAGCGGCGGCCCGGGCCAGCCCCAGTTGACCGCGGGCGACGACGTCCGGGTGAGCCGGCAGGTGGACCAGAACGGCGTGACGACCTATGCGTTCTACGACTTCTCGCGGTCGTGGGCGCTCGCCGCGTTCGCCGCGGTGTTCGCCGTCGTCATCGTCGCCGTCGCGCGCTGGCGCGGATTGCGGGCGCTGGTCGGCATCGTC
The DNA here is from genome assembly GCF_058148405.1 of Mycobacterium sp. DHQP2018-32-09. Classification (NCBI taxonomy): domain Bacteria; kingdom Bacillati; phylum Actinomycetota; class Actinomycetes; order Mycobacteriales; family Mycobacteriaceae; genus Mycobacterium; species Mycobacterium sp. DHQP2018-32-09. The sequence continues at coordinate 58,361 of NZ_JBYVYK010000037.1, forward strand.
ATCGCGTTCGTGGTGCTGGTGGCGTTCCTGTTGCCCGCCCTGCGCGACGGCGCGCCGGCCGTCCCGGTGTCGCTGGTGGCGTCGTCGGCCATCCTGTTCGCCGTCATCTACCTGGCGCACGGGGTGAGCCTGCGCACCAGCGCGGCTCTCCTGGGCACCCTGGCCTCGCTGCTGCTCGCCGCGTTCCTGTCCTGGGGAGCCATCGAGGTGGCGCACCTGACGGGGCTCTCGGAAGACCAGAACAACGAGGTGGCCGCCTATCTGGGCAACGTGTCCATCACGGGGCTGCTGCTCGCGGGCTTCATCATCGGTTCGCTGGGCGTGCTCAACGACGTCACCATCACGCAGGCATCGACGGCGTTCGAGCTGGCCGAGCACGGGGCGTCGCGCACGCAGGCGTTCCTGGGCGCCATGCGCGTGGGCCGCGACCACATCGCCAGCACGGTGTACACGCTGGTGCTGGCCTACGCGGGCAGTGCGCTGCCGCTGCTGCTGCTGTTCAGCGTCGCCAACCGGCCGCTGTTCGACGTGCTGACCAGTGAGAGCGTGGCCATCGAGGTCGCGCGGTCGGCGGTCGGCGGCGTGGCGCTGGCGCTGTCGGTCCCGCTGACGACGGCGATCGCGGTGGTGCTGGCGACGCCTACCGGTCCAGCAGCTCCAGCAGGTAGGTCCCGTAGCCGGACTTGAGCCGGCGGCGGGCCTGTTCGGCCAGTTGCTCGTCGTCGATGAAGCCGACGTGCCAGGCGGCCTCCTCGGGCACACCGACCTTGAGGCCCTGCCGGCGCTCGATGGTGCGCACGTAGTCGCAGGCGTCCAGCAGCGAGTCGAACGTGCCGGTGTCCAGCCACGCGGTGCCGCGCGCGAGGACCTCGACCGACAAGCGGCCGGCCTCCAGATAGCGTTGGTTGACCTCGGTGATCTCGTATTCCCCACGAGCAGAGGGCTGCAGCGACTTCGCGATCTCGATGACGTCGTTGTCGTAGAAGTACAGGCCCGGCACCGCGTAGTTCGACTTGGGGGCGGCCGGCTTCTCCTCCAGCGAGAGCGCCCTGCCGTCGTCGGAGAACTCGACGACACCGTAGGCGCGGGGGTTGGCCACCCAGTAGGCGAAGATCACGCCACCGTCGACGCCGTGGAACCGCTTGAGGTTGGTGCCCAGCCCGGGACCGTTGAAGATGTTGTCGCCCAACACCAATGCCACCGAGTCGGTGCCGATGTGGTCCGCGCCGATGACGAACGCCTGAGCCAGCCCGTCGGGCTTCTCCTGCACGGCGTAGGTGAGGTTGATGCCGAAGTCGCTGCCGTCGCCGAGAAGTCGCTCGAAGGCGGGCGCGTCGCCGGGCGTGGTGATGATGAGGATGTCCCGGATGCCGGCCAGGATCAGCGTCGACAAGGGGTAGTAGATCATCGGCTTGTCGTATACCGGCACCAGCTGCTTGCTGACGCCCAAGGTGATCGGATGCAGACGTGTGCCCGAACCGCCGGCCAGAATGATTCCCCGCATGGCCCAAGCCTAGTCAGACGGCCTCAGAACGGCGTGCGCGCCAGCCAACCATCCCAGATGGCTGGATCGCCGTACACCTCCAGCGCCGCTTCGTCGGTGGTCTTGCGCCGGGTGATGGCCAGCAACAGATCCACGGCCCGCCCGCGCAGCGCCACCTCGCCCTTGGTGTGGTCGTGGGACCAGTTGATGCCGTCCTCGTCGTGCACGACGGTCCATTCGCCGGTGGGGCCCAGGCCCTCGTCGTTGGCGTGCAGGTGCAGCGTCAGCCCGCGCTCCAGTGGCGGCGCCTGCCGGTTGGCCGATGCGACGTTGAGCGTGAGCCATTCGCTGACGCCGTCGGCGGCCAGCTCGGCGTCGACGGCGACGTCCAGACCGAGCGCCAGCTGGGCGTCGGCGCGGTGCACGATGGTCTCGTGTACGCGACGGCGCACCCACCAGCCTGCGGGTTTGGGCCCGATGAACGTCCACACCTTGGCGTCGCCACCCACGCGTTCGACGCTGTCGATGATCAGCTGCGCGCCCGCATCCAGCCACGCGAGCGCCTCGTCGGGGTCGGCGGGCGGCTTCCCGTCGTGCACCTCGCGCGGATCCAGCGGATGCTGCAGCCGCTGCGCGATGATCTGTGCGCACCAGCGGTTTCCACGACCGACGTGTTTGAGCAGCTTCAGCAGGTCCCAACCCGGGCACGTGGGCACGGGGATCTGCTCCCACCGTGCGGGGTCGGCGTCTCGGAGCACGCCCCCGAGGGCCGTGGTCTCCTCGATCAAGAGCGTTCGGAAGTCCATCTCAAGAACGTACCGCGGGGCGGGCCGCGCCAAGAGTGATCGGCAAGGTTGCCCAGCCCCGCAGCACCCGGGTGTCGCGCCGGGCGCCGGGCCCCGCCAACCGGGCGTCGGGGTAGCGCTCGAAGAAGGTACGCAGCCCCACCTCGCCCTCGGCGCGGGCCAGTGCCGCCCCGAGGCAGAAGTGCCTGCCGCCGGAGAACGAGAGATGCCTGCTCGCATTCTCCCGTGTCACGTCGAAGCGGTGCGGGTCGGCGAACACCGCGGGGTCGCGGTTGGCGCCCGCCAGGTAGAGGATGACCAGTTCGCCCGCGGCGATGGAGCGGCCCGCCAATTCGGTGTCGACGCGGGCGATCCGGGCCGACAGCTGCACCGGCGACTCCAGTCGCAGGATCTCCTCGACCGCGCTCGGCCACAGCTCGGGATCGTCCCGCAGGAGCGCCAGCTGGTCCGGATGGTCCAGCAGCAGCCGAATCCCGTTGCCCAGCAGGTTCACCGTCGTCTCGAAGCCGGCGGCGAGCACCAGACCGGCGGTGGCGCGCAGTTCCTCGTCGTTCAGGCGCGCGCCGTCCTCACTGGCGGCGATGAGCTGGCTCATCAGGTCGTCGCCCGGCGCGGAGCGCAGGTATGCCAGGTGGTTGGCCAACCACTGGTTGAAGCCGTCGAGACCGGCCTCCACCGTGCGGTATTGCCGCCACGACAGGCCGATGTCCAGGCTGGGGGCCGCCAACTCGCCGAATTCGAGGATGCGCGGCCGGTCGGAGTCGGGCACGCCGATGATGTCGCCGATCACCGTCACCGGCAGTTGCGAGCAGTACCGGTCGACGATGTCCACGGTGGTCCGGCCCCCGAGGCCGTCCAGCAGGTCGCTGGCGGCCTGCTGCACCCGCTCGCGCAGGGCGGCCACCGCGCGGGTGGTGAACACCGACGAGACGGTCTTGCGATAGCGGGTGTGCTCCGGCGGCTCCACCGAGAGCATCGACGGCGGCAGCAGCGGGTGCAGTCGGCCCTTGACCGACGTCTTGTCCTCGAGCCAGCCGAGCGGGCCGGGCAGCGTGCGACCGATCGCGGTCACCGAGAAGTCGTCGGAGCGCAGCAACTGGTGCGCCAGTGCGTGGTCGCTGGTGAGCCATGCCGCGCGGCCGCGCACCAACGGACCGCGGGCGCGCAGTTCGTCGGCGTAGCGGCCGGGGTCGGCGCGGACGGCAGGATCGGCGATGAGCCTTCCCTGGGGGTCGCCGCGGCGGGCTCCGTAGGACGCGAGACCGCGGATCACCCCGTGCAGGGCGAACCAGTGCAGGCGTTGCCTGGCCGTCATGTCATCCGAGGATAGGCCCCTAGACCGAGGCGAGCGCGGGAATGCGCCGCCCCAGCGCGTGCACCTGCCAGCCGGCGGCCTGCCAGGTGGCCACGTCCAGGCAGTTTCGGCCGTCGACAACCACTTTCGCCCGGACGGTGTCGGCCAGGGCGGCGGGATCCAGCTCGACGAACTCCTGCCATTCGGTGAGCACCAGTACGGCGTCGGCCCGCTCGCAGGCCTCGAGCACCGACGTGGAGTAGTTCAGCGTGGGGAACACGCGCTGCGAGTTCTCCATGGCCTTGGGGTCGTACACGTTCACCGTCGCGCCGTTGAGCTGCAGCAGGCCCGCCACGTTGAGCGCGGGCGAGTCGCGCACGTCGTCGGATTCCGGTTTGAACGCCGCGCCCAGCACGGCGACGTTGGCGCCCAGCAGGGAGCCGCCGCACGCCCGGGTGGCCAGCTCGACCATGCGGCTGCGGCGCCGCATGTTGATGCTGTCCACCTCGCGCAGGAACGTCAACGCGTGGTTGGCGCCCAGTTCACCGGCCCGGGCCATGAAGGCGCGGATGTCCTTGGGCAGGCAGCCGCCGCCGAAACCCAAGCCCGCGTTGAGGAATCGCCGCCCGATGCGGGGGTCGTAACCCAGGGCGTCGGCCAGCAGGGTGACGTCGGCGTCGACGGCCTCGCACACCTCCGAGATGGCGTTGATGAACGAGATCTTGGTGGCCAGGAACGCGTTCGCCGACACCTTGACCAGTTCGGCGGTCTGCAGGTCGGTGACCAGGAACGGGACGTCGTCGGCCAGCAGCGGGGCGTACAGCTCGCGGACGGCGGCCTCGGCCCGGCTGGGGCGGCCCTCGGAAAACCCCTGCACGCCAAGCACGATGCGATCGGGGTGCAGCGTGTCGTGCACGGCATAACCCTCGCGCAGGAACTCCGGATTCCACGCGATCTCGACGTCGACGCCGTCGGGCGCCAGGGCGCGAGCGCGCTCGGCAAGGTCGGCGGCGGTGCCGACCGGCACGGTGGACTTGCCGACGATGACGGCCGAGTGGCGCAGCCTGGGCACCAGCGTGTCGATCACGGCGTGCACGTGGCGCAGGTCGGCGCCGTACTCGCCCTTCTTCTGCGGGGTACCGACGCCCAAGAAGTGCACGTCGCCGAACTCGACGGCGGCGTCGTAGTCGGTGGTGAACTGCAACCGGCCGGCTTCGAGGTTGTCGCGCAGCACCTTTCGCAGGCCCGGCTCGTAGAACGGGATGTCACCCGAGGCCAGCTTGGCGATCTTGCCGGGGTCGACGTCCACCCCGATCACCTCGTGGCCGAGGGCGGCCATTCCGGCGGCGTGCGTCGCCCCCAGGTAGCCCGTTCCGAACACAGTGCATCGCATGTGTCCTGCCTATGCGTCACCGGTGAGCGAGTCACCAACCGACACTGAGCGGCAGGCCAACGTTGGGTGACGAGTGGTGTGCCGTCCGGGTTACGAGCAGAAGATCAGGAAGCAGTTCGATCCGGGGGCACCGCCGGCCGGACCGCGGCCGGGGCCGCCCCCACCGGGACCACCGCCGGGTCCCGACGATCCGCGGCCACTGCCGCCACCGTCCTGCCCCGGCCACTGCTGCTGCGGCGGCTGCCAGGACGGCGCCTGGGGCTGCTTGGTCTCCTTGGGCGGCTGCTGCTGCCACGGGGGTTGCCACGGCGGGCTCTGCGGCTGGTCGTCGTCGCTGCCGCGCGGCGGGCGCTGCGGCCAGCCGTCGTCGTCACCGCGGCCGGGCCGCTGCGGCCACTGCTGCTGGGGCGGTTGCCAGGCGGGCGGCTGCCAGCGCGGCGGTTGCCACACCGGGGGCTGCCAGATGGGCGGCAGCACGATCTGCGGTGCCGGCAGCACGGGCGC
>NZ_JBYVYK010000038.1:0-63666 GCF_058148405.1 Mycobacterium sp. DHQP2018-32-09
CGCCGCCGACGGCGCACCGCCGCCACCCGTCGCGGCGGCAGCCGGGCGCGAGACCGCCGCCGGGGTGGCGATCAGCGCCACCGCCTCGGTGGGTCGCGCGCTCGACGTTCCCGAAGAGCCGGACGTGCCCGGTTCGACAATGACCGCGCCGGACGGGAACACGACGGCGCGGGCGCCCGCCGCGGGCGCGCTCGCGGCGATGCTGGTCGGCACCACGATGGCGGTCAGGGCGGGGCTGTAGGCCAGGGGCCGGGGCGCTGCCAGCGCGGGCGGGACCGTGCCCGTCTGCGGCGTCTGCTCGGTGGCCGCGCTGGTGCCTGCGGCGGCTAGGACGCCGACGGTCAGTGCGGCGGTGAGCATCGTGGCGCGGTGGGTGGCCTGAGGCATGCGGTGAGTTCTCCCTGGTCGCGAGTTTCGGTCGGAGGCGGCCAGTGCCTCATACCCTTCACTTCGTAAAACGTAAACACTCGTTCACATGGATCGTCAAGGGTTGCCAAAATTCACGCATGTGTCAGTTGCCGCTCGTCCGCGGTGCGGGAGGCGTGCCGGTGAGTTGGCTGGCGTCAGGTGGTCGCGGTGCGCCGGACCAGCGACAACGCCAGTGCGGCAACGACGAACAAGCCCGAGAACGTCCGGTTCACCGCGGTCTGCTGCCGCGGCGTCCGCATCCACTGCAGCAGCCGTGCGGCCAGGCCGGTGTAGCCGGTCATGACGATGACGTCGACGACGATCATCGTGGCCCCGATCGCCAGATACTGCGGCAGCAGGGGAGCGGTGGGGACGACGAACTGCGGCAGCACCGCCAGGAAGAACACCAGCCCCTTGGGGTTGGTGGCATTGACCAGGAAGCCGCGGGTGACCAGTGTCCGCCTGCTGCCGCTACCCGCGGGACCGAGCTCCTCGCCCATGTCGTGGGCGGCCGTGCGCCACTGCCGCACGGCCAGGTACACCAGGTAGGCCACGCCGATCCACTTCACGACGTTGAACGCCACGATCGAGCTGGTGACGATGGCGCCCAATCCCAGGGCCACGAGCGCCAGCTGCAGCATCAGTCCGAGCTCCAGGCCGAGGATGCTCCAGTATCCGCGACGCACCCCGTGCACCAGGCCGGTCGCCATCGACTGCACGGCGCCCGCACCGGGCGACAGCGCGATCAGGAACGCCGCGCCGACGAACGCCAACCACATCTGCCATGCCACCCGTGCAGTGTTTCAGGGGGCGCCGCCGGCCTCAATCGAATTCCGGTGACCCCGCGGTCAGGCGATGTCGGCGACGAACGTGCCCTGGCGCTTGGCCAGCAGCCGCGGAATCAGCGGCAGGGCGGCGTCGCGCGTCCCGGCGGGCAGCACGCGCGGGTTGACCAGGTGCAGCTCGGCGCGGCCCACGCGGATGCCGGCCTCGCCTGCGGCCAGCACGTTCTTGACCCAGTTCGTCTTGCCGTGCATCAGGCCGATGGCCAGCAGGCGGTCCTTGCGGTACGCCGTGACGATCGTCTCGAATTCGGTGCCGGTGCGGCGGCCGCGATGGGTGATCACCGCGAACCCCGGCATGCGCTTGGCCAACGGTCGCAGCAGCGGGTTGACGTACTTGATCTGGAGGTTCTCCAACCGCACCGGCATGAGCATGGGCACGCCGGGCGCGTGGTTCGGGTGGTCCTTCCTGGACTGCGACTTTCCTGGCTGCGATGCGGACATGACGGCTCCAAGATTCGATTTGTACTGCTCTGGGACAATAGTCGGCGTGGACCTCGGAGTTGACGGTACGGAGCGCACGCAGCCGACGCATTCGCTGATGGCACGCATCGATCTGCGCGGGCGACACCTGTCGACGGCCGAGTTGCGTGCGGTGCTGCCGCGCGGCGGCGTCGACGTCGACTCCGTGGTGCCCACCGTGCGTCCCATCGTCGACGACGTCCGCGCCCGCGGTGCCGAGGCGGCGCTCGAGTACGGCCAGCGGTTCGACGGGCTGCGCCCCGCCGCGGTCCGCGTCCCGGCCGCGAAACTGGCCGCCGCGCTCGACGCGCTACCTGCGGACGTGCGGGCCGCGCTCGAGGTGGCCATCACCCGGGCCCGCGCCGTGCACGCCGATCAGCGCCGCACCGACACCACGACCACGCTGGCACCCGGCGCCACCGTCACCGAACGGTGGGTACCGGTGGAGCGGGTGGGCCTCTACGTTCCCGGCGGCAATGCCGTCTACCCGTCCAGCGTCGTGATGAACGTCGTGCCCGCGCAGACGGCGGGCGTCGAATCGCTGGTGATCCTCAGCCCGCCGCAAGCCGATCCCGACGGGCCGTTCCACGGTCTGCCGCACCCCACGATCCTCGCCGCGGCCGCGCTGCTCGGCGTCACCGAGGTGTGGGCGGTCGGGGGTGCGCAGGGCATCGCGCTGGCGGCCTACGGCGGCGTCGACGTCGACGGCGCCGAGCTGGCCCCGGTCGACATGATCACCGGGCCGGGCAACATCTACGTCACCGCGGCCAAGCGGATCTGCCGCTCGCAGGTCGGGATCGACTCGGAGGCCGGCCCCACCGAGATCGCGGTCCTGGCCGACCATTCGGCCGACCCCGTGCACGTCGCCGCGGATCTGATCAGCCAGGCCGAACACGACGAGATGGCGGCCTCGGTGCTCGTCACCACGAGCGCCGAGCTTGCCGACGCCACCGACGTCGAGCTGTCCGCGCAGGTCGCGACCACGACGCACCGCGACCGGGTGACCGTGGCGCTGTCGGGCAAGCAGTCGGCCATCGTGCTGGTCGACGATCTGGACGCCGGCGTGCGCGTCGTGAACGCCTATGCCGCCGAACATCTCGAGATCCAGACGGTCGCCGCCGCCGACGTGGCCGCCCGCATCCGTTCGGCCGGCGCCATCTTCGTCGGGCCGTGGGCGCCGGTGAGCCTGGGCGACTACTGCGCCGGGTCCAATCACGTGCTGCCCACGGCGGGCTGCGCACGGCACTCCAGCGGGTTGTCGGTGCAGACGTTCCTGCGCGGGATCCACGTCGTCGACTACACCGAGGCCGCGCTGAAGGACGTGTCCGAACACGTCGTGACGCTGGCCAACGCCGAGAACCTGCCTGCGCACGGCGACGCCGTCCGCAGGCGCTTCGGACAGCTGCGGCGTGACGCCCGCGAGGATTCGGGAAGGGGCCAGACCACGTGAGCCGCAGCGGAATCACGCTGTCCGACCTACCGCTGCGCGACGATCTCCGGGGCAAGTCGCCCTACGGTGCGCCGCAGCTGGACGTGCCCGTGCGGCTCAACACCAACGAGAACCCGCACCCGCCCACGCAGGCACTCGTCGACGACGTCGCCGCGTCGGTCCGCGATGCCGCGCATGAGTTGCACCGCTACCCCGACCGGGACGCGGTGGCGCTGCGCACCGACCTCGCCGCGTACCTGACCCGGCAGACCGGGGTGCCGTTGGGCGTCGAGAACCTCTGGGCGGCAAACGGATCCAACGAGATCCTGCAGCAGCTGCTGCAGGCCTTCGGGGGGCCTGGGCGCAGTGCCATCGGCTTCGTGCCGTCCTACTCGATGCACCCGATCATCTCCGACGGCACCCAGACCGCGTGGTTGCAGGTGAACCGTGCCGAGGACTTCGGTCTCGACGTCGACGCCGCGGTGGCGGCGATCGTCGAGCGCAGACCCGACGTGGTGTTCCTGGCCAGCCCGAACAACCCGTCGGGGCAAAGCATCCCGCTCGACGAGCTGCGCCGCGTGCTCGAGGCCGCACCCGCGGTCGTGATCGTCGACGAGGCGTACGGCGAGTTCTCGTCGCAACCCAGCGCGGTGCACCTGCTCGCCGACTTCCCCGCCCAGCTCGTCGTGACGCGCACCATGAGCAAGGCCTTCGCGTTCGCAGGCGGCCGGCTGGGTTACCTGGCGGCCGACCCGGCGGTGATCGACGCGCTGCTGCTGGTGCGGCTGCCGTATCACCTGTCGGTGCTCACCCAGGTCGCCGCCCGCGCCGCCCTGCGCCACGCCGACGACACCCTGGGCAGCGTCGCCACGCTCGCCGCCGAACGTGACCGGGTCTCGAAGGCGTTGACCGACATGGGTTTTCGCGTCATCCCCAGCGACGCCAACTTCGTGCTGTTCGGCGGCTTCGCCGATGCGGCCGCCGCCTGGCAGCGCTACCTGGAGGCGGGCGTGCTGATCCGTGACGTCGGCATCCCCGGCTTCCTGCGCGCCACCACCGGCCTGGCCGCCGAGAACGACGCGTTCCTGCAGGCCAGCGCCCGCCTCGCCGAGACCGAACTCACCGAACTCACCGAACCCGGCCGTCCCGTAGGAGCCTCATGACCGCCCCGGCCCACCGCCGCGCCCGCGTCGAACGCGCGACCAAGGAATCGCAGATCGTCGTCGAGATCGACCTCGACGGCACCGGCGTCGTCGACATCGACACCGGCGTCCCGTTCTTCGACCACATGCTGACCTCACTCGGTAGCCACGCCAGCTTCGACCTCACCGTGCACGCCAAGGGCGACGTCGAGATCGAGGGCCACCACACCGTCGAGGACACCGCGATCGTGCTGGGCCAGGCCCTGGGGCAGGCGCTCGGCGACAAGAAGGGCATCCGCCGGTTCGGCGACGCGTTCATCCCGATGGACGAGACGCTGGCCCACGCCGCCGTGGACGTCTCGGGCAGGCCCTACTTCGTGCACACCGGTGAGCCGGAGTTCATGGTGCACTTCACGATTGCCGGTTCGTCGACGCCGTACCACACCGTGATCAACCGGCACGTGTTCGAGTCGATCGCCTACAACGCCCGCATCGCGCTGCACGTCCGCACGCTGTACGGCCGCGATCCGCACCACATCACCGAGGCCGAGTTCAAGGCGGTCGCGCGGGCGCTGCGTCAGGCCGTCGAACCCGATCCGCGCGTCGTCGGGGTGCCGTCGACGAAGGGCACCCTGTGAGCAAGCCGTCCGTCGTGGTCCTCGACTACGGCTCGGGCAACCTGCGGTCGGCCCAGCGCGCACTTCAACGCGTCGGGGCCGACGTCGAGGTGACCGCGGACGCGTCGGTCGCGGCGGACGCCGACGGCCTGGTGGTGCCCGGCGTCGGCGCCTACGAGGCGTGCATGGTGGGCCTGCGCGGCGTCGGTGGCGACGCCATCGTGGCCGATCGGCTGGCCCGGGGCCGTCCGGTGCTGGGCATCTGCGTGGGCATGCAGATCCTGTTCGCGCGCGGCGTCGAGTTCGGCGTGGAGTCCACCGGGTGCGGGCAGTGGCCCGGCGCCGTCACGCGTCTCGACGCGCCCGTGATCCCGCACATGGGGTGGAACGTCGTGGCCGCCCCGGACTCCTCGCGGCTGTTCGCGGGCATCGATCCCGCGACGCGGTTCTACTTCGTGCACTCCTACGCGGCCCAGACCTGGGAGGGTGCCCCGGGGGCGACGCTGACGTGGGCCACCCACCACGTGCCGTTCCTGGCGGCGGTGGAGGACGGCGCGCTGTCGGCCACGCAGTTCCACCCGGAGAAGAGCGGTGACGCCGGTGCGGCCCTGCTGACCAACTGGCTCGAACAACTAGGGTGATGCGACGTGCCGACCAAGACCCCCTTGATTCTGTTGCCCGCCGTGGACGTCGTCGACGGCAAGGCCGTACGCCTGGTCCAGGGCGTCGCCGGTAGCGAGACCGACTACGGTTCCGCGCACGACGCGGCGCTGGGCTGGCAGAGCGACGGCGCCGAATGGATCCACCTGGTGGACCTGGACGCGGCGTTCGGCCGCGGCTCCAACCGCGAGCTGCTGGCCGACGTGATCGGTCGACTCGACGTCGCGGTGGAACTGTCCGGCGGCATCCGCGACGACGAGTCGCTGACCGCGGCGCTGGCCACCGGCTGCGCGCGGGTGAACCTCGGCACCGCCGCGCTGGAGAACCCGCAGTGGTGTGCCCGCGTGATCGCCGAGCACGGCGACAAGGTGGCCGTGGGGCTCGACGTGCTCATCGTCGACGGTCAGCACCGGCTGCGCGGGCGCGGGTGGGAGACCGATGGCGGCGACCTATGGGAGGTGCTGGACCGTCTGGACCGCGAGGGCTGTTCGCGCTACGTCGTCACCGACGTCAGCAAGGACGGCACGTTGAACGGCCCGAACCTGGACCTGCTCGGCGGCGTCGCCGAGCGCACCAGCGCCCCCGTGATCGCCTCGGGCGGCGTCTCGAGCATCGCGGACCTGGAGGCCATCGCCACGCTCACCGACCGCGGCGTCGAGGGGTCGATCGTCGGCAAGGCGCTCTATGCGGGTCGGTTCACGCTGCCCGAGGCGCTGGCCGCGGTGAGCCGGTAGGAGATGGCCGCCGACGACACCGATCTCGACGCGCTGGTGGCCACGGCGTCGGTGATCCTCGACGAGGCCGTCGAGCCGTTCATCGCGGGCCATCGCGCGGACTCCGCGGTCGCCAAGAAGGGCAACGACTTCGCCACCGAGGTGGACCTGGCCATCGAGCGCCAGGTGGTCGAGGCCCTGCAGACCACGACCGGCATCGGCGTGCACGGCGAGGAGTTCGGCGGCGCCGACCTGGACTCGCACTTGGTGTGGGTGCTCGATCCCATCGACGGCACCTTCAACTACGCGGCGGGGCTGCCGACGGCGGCGATCCTGTTGGGGCTGCTGCGCGACGGCGAACCGGTCGCGGGCTTGACCTGGGTGCCGTTCACCGACCAGCGGTACACCGCCGTCGTGGGACGGCCGCTGTACGTCAACGCCGCCGAGCAGCCGGCGCTCGGTACCGCGCAGCTCGCCGAGTCGGTGGTGGGTCTGGGCACGTTCAACGTGGATTCGCGCGGCGAGTTCCCGGGGCGCTACCGAATCGCGACCATGGAGCGGCTCAGCCGCCGATGCTCCCGGATGCGGATGCAGGGCGCCACCGGCATCGATCTGGCGTACGTGGCCGCGGGGGTGCTGGGCGGGGCCATCAGTTTCGGCCACCACGTGTGGGACCACGCGGCGGGGGTCGCTCTGGTGCGTGCGGCCGGTGGCGTGGTGACCGACCTCGCGGGCAATCCGTGGACGCCGACGTCGCGGTCGGCGCTGGCGGGCGCACCGGGCGTGCACGAAGAGATCCTGGACATCGTCGCGTCGGTGGGCGCACCGGAGGACTATCGATGAACCACCACGCAGGCGACGGGTTGGCCGTCCGCGTCATCCCCTGCTTGGACGTCGACGCCGGCCGCGTCGTCAAGGGCGTCAACTTCGAGAACCTGCGCGACGCGGGCGATCCCGTGGAACTGGCCGCGGTGTACGACGCCGAGGGCGCCGACGAGCTGACGTTCCTCGACGTCACCGCGTCGTCGTCGGGGCGGGCCACGATGCTCGACGTGGTGCGCCGCACCGCCGAGCAGGTGTTCATCCCGCTGACGGTCGGCGGTGGCGTGCGCTCGGTGGACGACGTCGACATCCTGCTGCGCGCCGGTGCGGACAAGGTGTCGGTGAACACCGCGGCCATCGCGCGTCCCGAGTTGCTCGCCGAGCTGTCGCGGCGCTTCGGGTCGCAGTGCATCGTGCTGTCGGTGGACGCCCGCACGGTGCCGGAGGGGGAGCCGCCGACGCCGTCGGGCTGGGAGGTGACCACGCACGGCGGCCGCCGGGGGACCGGCATCGACGCCGTCGAATGGGCCAGGCGCGGTGCCGAACTCGGGGTGGGTGAGATCCTGCTCAACTCGATGGACGCCGACGGCACGAAGGCCGGCTTCGACCTGGGCATGCTGCGGGCGGTGCGGGCGGCGGTGCACGTCCCGGTGATCGCCAGCGGCGGCGCCGGTGCCGCCGGCGACTTCGCGCCCGCGGTGGACGCCGGTGCCGATGCGGTGTTGGCCGCCAGCGTGTTCCACTTCAAGGAGCTGACGATCGGGCAGGTGAAGGCCGCGATGGCGGCCGAGGGGATCGTGGTCAGGTGAGTTCCCTGGACGCGGGCATCGCGGCCCGACTCAAGCGCAATGCCGAGGGTCTGTTCACGGCCGTGGTGCAGGAGTCCGGATCCGGCGACGTGCTGATGGTGGCGTGGATGGACGACGCCGCGCTGGCCCGCACCCTGGAAACCCGTGAGGCCACCTACTTCTCGCGGTCACGCGGCGAGCAGTGGGTCAAGGGCGCCACCTCCGGTCACACGCAGCACGTGCGTTCGGTGCGACTCGACTGCGACGGTGACGCCGTGCTGCTGGTGGTCGACCAGGTGGGCGGGGCGTGCCACACCGGGGACCACACGTGCTTCGACGCCGACCAGCTGCTGGCGCCCGAGTAGCTGCCCAGACCAGGCGAGTTCCCCAGACCAGGAGAACTCCCTAGACCAGGCGGGACGCCTTCGCCCGCGCGGACCATCGGCCCTCGTCGAACCCGACCACGACGGGATGCTCGAACGCCGTGCTGACGTGCTCGGTGGTGACGACGTCGCGCGCGGCTCCCATGGCCACGGTGCGACCGTGGGCGATCAGCAGGGCGTGCGTGGTGCTGGTCGGTAGTTCCTCGAGGTGGTGGGTGACCAGGATCGACGCCATCTCCGGATGCGAATCGTCGAGCGCGTCGAGCGTTTCCAGGAGCTGCTCGCGCGCGGCGACGTCCAGCCCGGTGGTCGGCTCGTCCAGCAGGAGCAGGTCGGGGTCGGAGATCAGCGCGCGGGCGATCAGGGTGCGTCCCCGTTCGCCCTGCGACAGCGTCGGCCACACCGAGTCGGCTCGCGCGGACAGTCCGACGGTCGCGATCAACTGCTCGGCCAGCGCCACCTCGGCGGCACTGGGCGTCCAGCGCGCGGCGAGGTCGATGGTCGCGGTGATGCCGGTGAGCACCACCTCGCGCACCGTCAGCGGATACTGCAGCCGGTGACGGGGGTTGACGTGGCCGATCGAGCGGCGCAGCGCCGCCAGGTCGGTGCGGCCCATCTGCCGCTCCAGCACGCGCACCGTTCCGGTGGTCGGAAACGTCTGTGCCGCACAGAAGCCCAGCAGCGTGCTCTTGCCTGCGCCGTTGGGGCCCAGCAGGGCCCAGTGTTCACCGCTGTGCACCGTCAGCGAGATGCCGTCGATGATCTGCTTGCCGTCACGCCGGAACGTGACGTCGTCGATCTCCAACACGGGGGTCACGGGAAGAACTCCTCGAGGTCAGCGCGTGCGGAGCACCTGCAGCGCGCGGTCGGCATGGGCGTCCATGTTGAACTCGCTGGTGTACACCTCGAGCACGGTGCGGTCGGTGTCGATGACGAACGTGGTGCGCTTGACGGGCATGAACCTGCCGAGCACGCCGCGCTTCACGCCGAAGCGGGCCGCGACGGTGCCGTCGACGTCGGACAGCAGCGGATAGTCGAAGCGCTCCTTGGCCGCGAACGTCGCCTGCTTGTCGACGGCATCGGCGCTGATGCCGACCGTGCGCGCCCCGAGGGCGGCGAATTCGCCTGCCAGATCTCGGAAGTGGCAGGCCTCCTTGGTGCATCCGGGGGTCATGGCGGCCGGGTAGAAGAACAGCACCACCGGGCCGTCGGCGAGCAACTCGCCGAGACGCCGCGGCGTACCGGTCTGGTCCGGGAGTTCGAAGTCGTCGACGCGGGAACCACGCGCAAGGATCGCCATGGCCGCCCAGGCTACGCCGCACGGGGGATCCCGGCGTGCGGTGGCGGCCGCGCACCGGGACGGCGGGGAGAATCCGGGACGACGACGATCTGGGACAATGACGTCCGTGACGATCGGCACCCACCACGTGAACGAAGCGACCACCTCGCGGGAGGACTTCGCGGCGCTGGCCGCCGAGCACCGCGTCGTGCCGGTCATCCGCAAGGTGCTGGCCGACGGCGAGACCCCGCTCTCGGCGTATCGCAAGCTGGCCGCCAACCGGCCCGGCACGTTCCTGCTCGAGTCCGCGGAGAACGGCCGGTCCTGGTCGCGGTACTCGTTCATCGGTGCGGGGGCGCCGTCGGCGCTGACCGTGCGCGACGGGGAGGCCGTGTGGCTCGGCGTGACGCCGCAGGGTGCGCCCAGCGGCGGCGATCCACTGGTGGCGGTGCGGCAGACGCTCGACCTGCTGGCCACCGCGCCGCTGCCGGGGCTGCCGCCGCTGTCGAGCGGTCTCGTCGGGTTCTTCGCCTATGACCTGGTGCGCAGGCTGGAGCGGCTGCCCGAACTCGCCGTCGACGACCTGGGTCTGCCGGACCTGCTGCTGTTGCTGGCCACCGACATCGCCGCCGTCGACCACCACGAGGGCACCATCACGCTGATCGCCAACGCGGTCAACTGGAATGGCACCGACGAGCACGTCGACCAGGCGTACGACGACGCCGTGGCCCGCCTCGAGGTGATGACCGCGGCGTTGGCCGAGCCGCTCGGGTCCACGGTCGCGACGTTCAGCAGGCCGGCGCCGACGCACCGCTCGCAGCGGACCGTCGAGGAGTACACCGCGATCGTCGAGAAACTCGTCGGCGACATCGAGGCCGGCGAGGCGTTCCAGGTGGTGCCGTCGCAGCGGTTCGAGATGGACACCACGGCCGACCCGATCGACGTCTACCGCATGCTGCGGGTGACCAACCCGAGTCCCTACATGTACCTGCTCAACGTTCCCGACGCCGACGGCCGGCTGGCGTTCTCGATCGTCGGCTCCAGTCCCGAGGCGCTCGTCACCGTCAAGGACGGCAAGGCGACCACCCACCCCATCGCGGGGACGCGGTGGCGCGGCGACACCGAGGAAGAGGACGTGCTGCTGGAGAAGGAACTCCTCAGCGACGAGAAGGAGCGCTCCGAGCACCTCATGCTGGTCGACCTGGGCCGCAACGACCTGGGCCGGGTGTGCGTGCCGGGGTCGGTGCGGGTCGAGGACTACAGCCACATCGAGCGCTACAGCCACGTGATGCACCTGGTGTCGACGGTCACCGGTCGCCTGGCAGACGGCAAGACGGCGCTGGACGCGGTCACCGCCTGCTTCCCGGCGGGCACCCTGTCGGGGGCCCCGAAGGTGCGCGCCATGCAACTCATCGAGGAGGTCGAGGCCACGCGCCGCGGCCTGTACGGCGGGGTCCTCGGCTACCTCGACTTCGCGGGCAACGCCGACTTCGCCATCGCGATCCGCACCGCGCTGATGCGCGACGGCACCGCCTACGTGCAGGCCGGCGGGGGAGTCGTCGCCGACTCCAACGGCCCCTACGAGTACAACGAGTCCGCCAACAAGGCGCGCGCCGTCCTCGGTGCCATCGCCGCGGCCGAGACCCTCACCGAACCGTGACCCGGATCGCGCAGGCACTGCTCCTGCTGGCCGGTCTCGCCCTGTGGGGGGCGTCGCGGCTGCCGTGGGTGGACGTGTCGTCGGCCGACGGGCTCGGCCGGCCCAAGACCACGACGCTCTCCGGTGCCCAGTGGTCCACGGCGCTGGTGCCGATGGCCCTGTTGGTCGCCGCCGCGGCCATCGCGGTGCTCGCGGTGCGGGGCTGGCCCCTGCGGCTGCTGTCGGTGCTGGTCGCGATCGCCAGCGGCGGCATGGCCTACCTGGGCATCGCGGCCTGGGTGACACCCGACGTCGCCGTGCGCGCCGCCGATCTGGCGCAGGTGCCCGTCGCGGCGCTCGTCGGCACGCAGCGGTACCACTGGGGTGCTGCGCTCACCCTGGTCGCGGCGGTGTGCACGCTGGCGGGTGCGGTACTGCTGATTCGCGCGGCGACCAGGGGCGGCGCGACGTCCACCAAGTACGCGGCGCCGGCCGCCCGCCGCGAGGAGGCGGCGCGCGCCGACGGCCACGCGGCGATGAGCGAACGGATGATCTGGGACGCCCTCGACGAGGGCCGTGACCCGACGGCGGAGACGAGGGGCGGTGAGACCCGATGACGGCGTGGCGGCTACCCTTCGTGGAGGAAGATTCCCGTGTAGATCGGGTGACCGGCATCTCCCGGAAGGACGACGACGGCTCATGAGTACGGGCACCGTTCTCGACTCCATCATCGAAGGAGTCCGCGCCGACGTCGCCGCCCGCGAGGCCGCGTTGAGCTTGGCCGAGGTGAAGGAAAGGGCGAAGAAGGCCGCACCGCCGCTCGATGCGCTGGCCGCGTTGAGCGCCGACGGCATTGGCGTCATCGCCGAGGTCAAGCGCGCCAGCCCGTCGAAGGGCGCCCTGGCGTCCATCGCCGATCCCGCCGAATTGGCCAGGGCCTACGAGTCCGGCGGGGCGCGGGTGATCAGCGTGCTCACCGAGGAGCGCCGCTTCCACGGTTCGCTCGCCGATCTGGACGCGGTGCGTGCCGCGGTGTCGATTCCGGTGCTGCGCAAGGACTTCATCGTCGGCCCCTATCAGATCCACGAGGCGCGGGCCCACGGTGCGGACATGCTGCTGCTCATCGTGGCGGCGCTGGAGCAGCAGGCACTCGAGTCGATGATCGACCGCACCGAGTCGCTGGGCATGACGGCGCTGGTCGAGGTACACACCGAGGAGGAAGCCGACCGCGCCCTACAAGCAGGCGCGCGGGTCATCGGCGTGAACGCCCGCAACCTGAAGACCCTGGAGGTCGATCGCGACTGCTTCGCGCGCATCGCCCCGGGACTGCCGTCCAAGGTCATCCGGGTCGCCGAGTCCGGCGTCCGCGGTACCGCCGACCTGTTGGCCTATGCCGGTGCCGGGGCCGACGCGGTCCTGGTCGGCGAAGGCCTGGTCACCAGTGGCGACCCCCGCACCGCCGTCGCCGATCTGGTGACGGCGGGTACGCATCCGTCGTGCCCGAAACCGTCGCGCTGACGTCCCGCATGGGACGCCCCGAGAGCGCAGCACACCGTCCGATGAATCGCCCGCAGCGAAGAGAAGATTGATCATGGCCGACGTTTCCGGCCCGGAGCTGCCGCGTGCGAGCGCGGCCGTCGCCGAGCCCACCCTGCACGACCCCGACGCCCGCGGACACTTCGGCGCCTACGGCGGTCGGTTGGTTCCCGAGGCGCTGATGGCCGTCATCGAGGAGGTCACGGCCGCCTACGAGAAGGCCCGCACCGACCAGACGTTCCTCGACGAGCTGGACCGGCTGCAGCGCCACTACACCGGGCGGCCCTCGCCGCTGTACGAGGCCACCCGGCTGTCCGAACACGCGGGCGGCGCGCGGCTGTTCCTCAAGCGCGAGGACCTCAACCACACCGGCTCGCACAAGATCAACAACGTGCTCGGTCAGGCGCTGTTGGCCAAGCAGATGGGCAAGACGCGCATCATCGCCGAGACCGGCGCCGGCCAGCATGGCGTGGCCAGCGCCACGGCGTGTGCGCTGCTCGGGCTGGAGTGCGTCGTCTACATGGGCGCCGTCGACGTGGTCCGGCAGGGGCTCAACGTCGCCAGGATGCGTCTGCTCGGGGCCACGGTGGTCGCCGTCGAGTCGGGGTCGGCGACGCTCAAGGACGCCATCAACGAGACGTTCCGCGACTGGGTCACCAACGCCGACACCACCTACTACTGCTTCGGCACCGCCGCGGGCCCGCACCCGTTCCCCACGATGGTGCGCGACTTCCAGCGCGTCATCGGGCTGGAGGCCAGGGCGCAGATGCTCGAGCAGGTCGGCCGGCTGCCCGACGCGGTGACGGCGTGCATCGGCGGCGGCTCCAACGCCATCGGCGTGTTCCACGCGTTCATCGACGACCCGACGGTCCGCCTGGTCGGGTACGAGGCGGCCGGTGACGGCGTCGAGACCGGCAGGCACGCGGCCACGTTCACCGGGGGGACGCCGGGCGCGTTCCAGGGTTCGTTCTCCTACCTGCTGCAGGACGACGACGGTCAAACCATCGAATCGCATTCCATCTCAGCGGGATTGGACTACCCGGGAGTGGGTCCGGAGCACGCCTACCTCAAGGACGTGGGGCGCGCCGAGTACCTGCCGATCACCGATGCCGAGGCCATGAACGCCTTCGGGCTGCTGTGCCGCACCGAGGGGATCATCCCGGCCATCGAGTCCGCGCACGCGGTCGCGGGTGCGTTGAAGCTGGGCGCCGAGTTGGGTCCGGGCTCGCTGATCCTGATCAACATGTCCGGTCGTGGTGACAAGGACGTCGAGACCGCGGCCAAGTGGTTCGGCCTCATCGACGAGCAGGAGACCCCGAAGTGACGCTGTCGCAGACGTTCGCGCGCTGCCGCGAGCAGAACCGTTCGGCGCTCATCGGCTATCTGCCGACGGGTTACCCGGACGTCCAGACGTCCATCGACGCCATGGTCGCGATGGTCGAATCCGGTTGCGACATCGTCGAAGTCGGCGTCGCGTACTCCGACCCCGGCATGGACGGCCCCACCATCGCGGCCGCGACCGAGGTCGCGTTGCGCGGCGGCGTGCGGGTGCGAGACGCGTTGCGGGCCGTCGAGGCCATCAGCAACGCCGGCGGCACCGCCGTCGTCATGACCTACTGGAACCCGGTGTTGAAGTGGGGCGTCGACGCCTTCGCCCGGGATCTCGCTGCGGCGGGCGGTGCGGGTCTGATCACCCCGGACCTCATCCCCGAGGAGGCCGACGACTGGATCGCGGCGTCCGACGCCCTCGGCCTGGATCGCATCTTCCTCGTCGCGCCGTCGTCGACCCAGGAGCGGCTCGCGGCCACGGTCGCTGCCTCGCGCGGCTTCGTCTACGCGGCGTCCACGATGGGCGTCACCGGTGCGCGCGACGCGGTGTCGAACATGGCGCCCGAACTGGTCGCCCGCGTCAAGGCGATCTCCGACATCCCGGTCGGCGTCGGGCTGGGGGTGCGCTCCCGCGCGCAGGCCGCCGAGATCGGTGCCTACGCCGACGGCGTCATCGTCGGCTCGGCGCTGGTGACGGCGCTCGGCGAGGGTGTGCCCGCGGTGCGGGCCCTCACCGCCGAGCTGGCCGACGGCGTGCGGCAGCGGGTCACCGCATGACGACGACGCTGCTCGCCTACATCCCGAGCCCCGCCCAGGGCGTCTGGCACCTGGGGCCGCTGCCCATCCGGGCCTACGCGCTGTGCATCCTCGCCGGCATCGTCGCCGCGCTCGTCATCGGTGACCGGCGGTGGGTCGCCCGCGGCGGTGAGCCGGGTGTCATCTACGACATCGCGCTGTGGGCCGTGCCGTTCGGCTTGATCGGCGGGCGTGCCTACCACGTCATGACCGACTGGAGCACGTACTTCGGGCCCGGCGGCAAGGGTTTCGTCGCCGCGTTGCGCATCTGGGACGGCGGACTCGGCATCTGGGGTGCCGTGGCGCTCGGTGGCGTCGGAGCCTGGATCGCGTGCCGGCGCAGCGGCATCCCGCTGCCGGCCTTCGGCGACGCCATCGCCCCGGGGATCGTGCTGGCCCAGGCCATCGGCAGGCTCGGCAACTACTTCAACCAGGAACTGTACGGCCGTCCGACGGACCTGCCGTGGGGCCTGGAGATCTACGAGCGGGTGAATGCGGCCGGCTTCAAGGACTCCCTGAACGGGGTGTCCAACGGCCAGCTGGTCGCCATCGTGCACCCCACGTTCCTGTACGAGATGCTGTGGAACCTGCTGGTGTTCGCGGTGCTGCTGTACGTCGACCGGCGGTTCAAGATCGGCCACGGCCGGTTGTTCGCGCTGTACGTGGCGGCGTACTGCGTCGGCCGCTTCTGGGTCGAGTTGATGCGCAGCGACTACGCGACGACCTTCACCGGCATCCGGGTGAACAGCTTCACCTCGACGTTCGTGTTCGTCGGCGCCGTCGTCTACATCATGGCGGCCAAGAAGGGCCGCGAGGCCGCCGAGACGCTACGCGGCAAGGGCGCCGAAAGCGCCGGGGAACTCGTCGACGAGGTCGGTGAGGACGTCGTCGCGGCGTCGGCCACCAGCGGCATCGTCGCCGCGGCGGTCGTCGCGGGCCGCGAGGAGCGTGCCGCCTCGGGGGCGTCGGACGCGCGGTCGGCAGAGCCCGCGCCCGAGGGTGGCTTGGGCTCGGTGGACGGCGACGACGTCCTCGCGGCCGACGCGGAGGCCGGCGAGGTGCACGAGGCGACCGTCGACGGCGCTGCGGAGGCAGCGGCCGTCGCCGAGGAGGCGGCAGCCGCTGCCGACGATTCCCGCGCCGACGAGCAGCCTGAGTCCGAGTCCGAGTCCGAGCCCGCGTCCGAGGCGGCGGCGGAGGCGGAGGATCTGATCGAGCAGGTCGAGACGGCGCCGGCGGAGGACATCGCCGAGGCCGAGGAGTTCGCCGAGGCAGGCGAGGACGCCTCCGCGGACGAGGATGCCGAGGGACGGCCCGAGGACGGTCTGGGGTCGGTCGACGGTGACGAGGTCGAGGCGGCTGAGTCGGATGCCGCACGGGCGCACGCGGTGGCGGCCGAAGGTGCCGTCGAGGCGGAGGCTGCGGCCTCGGCGACGTCCTCCGCCGGCGCCCAGGAAGCGTCAGCCGACGTCGACGCGTCCGACGATGCCGACGCGTCCGACGATGCCGACGCGTCAGCCGATGCCGTAGCGGAAGCGGCACCCGAGGACGGTCTGGGGTCGGTCGACGGCGACGAGGTCGAGGCGGCCGAGTCGGATGCCGCCGAGGTGCACGAAGCCGCCATCGCGGGTGCGGCCGAGGCCGAGGTGGTCGCCGAAGAGGCGGCGGTCGCTGCCGGTGATCCCGAGGCCGAAGGCGAAGCCGGATCCGAATCCGAGCCGCATTCGGAAGCGGCGGCGGAGGCCGACGATCTGGTCGAGCAGGTCGAGACGGCGCCGTCGGAGGAGATCGCCGAGGCCGAGGAATTCGCCGAGGCCGCAGAGGACTCCGAGGACTCCGAGGAGTCCGGTGCCGATGCCGGGGACGCGGCCAGGCCGGAGGACGGTCTGGGTTCGGTCGACGGCGACGAGGTCGCAGCGGCCGAGTCGGATGCGGCGCGGGCACATGCCGTGGCTGCCGAGGGCGTGGTGGACGCCGAGTCCAGTGCGGAGTCCACGGCGGAGGCCAGTGCTGAGTCCACCGCGGAGGCCCCGGGGGAGGCCGCTGCGGAGAGCACTGCGGAAGTCGCTGCCGAGGAGGCGTCGACAGACGTCGACGCGTCAGCCGATGCCGACGCTTCCCAGACCGACGGTGCTGCCGAATCCGAGCCGACGCCCGAGCCCGAACCCGAGCCGAAGCCCGTTGCGACGCCGGAGGCCACATCCGCTCCGCGCCGCCGGTGGAACTTCGGACGCCGCCGCTGACCGCGAGCCCGCGTCATCGGCGGGGCCACGGGCGTTCGGCTGCCTGACGGTGTCCGTCTGGCATGCTGAACGCCATGACCGAACCGCAGTTTGGTGGCCGCGACGACTGGTCGGCGAACCCGCCGCCCCCGCCGCCCGGACAGGTCCCGCAGCAGGGCTTTCCCCCGCCTTACCCGCCGCCGGGGGCGTATTTCGACCCGACGGCGCCCTACGGTCGGCATCCCGTCACGGGCGAGCCCTACTCGGAGAAGTCCAAGGTGGTCGCCGGGCTGTTGCAGCTGCTCGGCGTCATCGGGCTGGTCGGCATCGGCCGCATGTACCTCGGTCAGACGGGGTTCGGCATCCTGCAGCTCGTGGTGGGCCTGGTGACCTGCGGCGTCGGCGCGCTCATCTGGGGCGTCATCGACGCGATCCTCATCCTCACCGATCGGGTCCGCGATCCTCAGGGCCGCCCGCTGCGTGATGGCACCTGATCCGGCGCGCTCCACGGCCGGCGGGCTCGGCGGACGGTTCGCCGTGCTCGGCACGGGCGCCGTCTTCGCGGGGGCGTTGGCCTACGTCGGCCTCGCCGACCCGCACCGGCCCGGCTTCCTCTTCCCGACCTGTCCGTTCAAGTCCCTGACGGGGTGGCAGTGCCCCGGGTGCGGTGGCCTGCGGATGACGCACGACGTGCTGCACGGCGACCTCGCGGCGGCCGTGACCGACAACGTCTTCGTCCTCGTCGGTTTGCCGGTGCTGGCCCTGTGGCTGGTTCTCCGGTGGCGCCGAGGTGAACGGCTGATGCCCGTTCCGGCGATCGTGATCCTGGTCATCTGCGTGGTGGCGTGGACGGTGGTGCGCAACCTGCCCGGGTTTCCGCTGGTCCCGACGTTCTCGGGAGGATGACCGCGGGCGTCGGGGACCGCTGCGGGACGCGCGGTGACCGCGTGCTGACAGCGACTCGGCAGGCCCGACGAATCGTCATCTGAATCGATCAGGACTATGCTCCTCAACCGTGAGTAGACGCGGAAAGATCGTCTGTACCCTTGGTCCGGCGACGGGCTCCGACGAGATGGTGAAGGCCCTCGTCGAAGCCGGCATGGACGTCGCCCGGCTCAACTTCAGCCACGGTGATCACGCCGACCACGAGACCAACTACCGATACGTCCGGCAGGCATCGGACGCCACCGGCCGCGCCGTCGGCGTGCTCGCCGATCTCCAGGGGCCGAAGATCCGGCTCGGGCGGTTCTCGACGGGTGCCACCCTGTGGACGTCGGGGGAGACGGTGCGAATCACCGTCGAGGACGTCATGGGCACGCACGATCGCGTGTCGACGACCTACAAGAACCTCGCCACGGACGCCGCACCCGGTGACCGCCTGCTCGTCGACGACGGCAACGTCGGTCTCGTGGTGGAGCACGTCGACGGCAACGACGTGGTGTGCACGGTCACCGAGGGTGGCCGCGTCAGCAACAACAAGGGCCTGTCGCTGCCCGGCATGAACGTGTCGGTGCCCGCCCTGTCCGAGAAGGACATCGACGACCTGAAGTTCGCCTTGAACCTGGGTGTCGACCTGATCGCGCTGTCGTTCGTGCGCTCACCCGCCGACATCGAGCTGGTGCACGAGATCATGGACGAGGTCGGTCGGCGCGTGCCGGTGATCGCGAAGTTGGAGAAGCCCGAGGCGGTGGCCAACCTCGAGGCCATCGTGTTGGCCTTCGACGCCATCATGGTCGCCCGCGGCGACCTAGGCGTGGAGCTGCCGCTCGAAGAGGTGCCGCTGGTGCAGAAGCGGGCCATCCAGATGGCCCGCGAGAACGCCAAGCCGGTGATCGTCGCGACGCAGATGCTGGAGTCGATGATCGAGCACTCGCGGCCCACCCGGGCCGAGGCGTCCGACGTGGCGAACGCCGTGCTCGACGGCGCCGACGCCGTGATGCTCTCGGGTGAGACGTCGGTGGGCAAGTACCCGCTCGAGGCGGTCCGCACGATGGCCCGCATCGTCAGCGCGGTCGAGGAGAACTCGACGGCGGCGCCGCCCCTGACCCACGTGCCGCGGACCAAGCGCGGCGTGATCTCCTATGCGGCGCGCGACATCGGCGAGCGTCTCGACGCCAAGGCCCTGGTGGCGTTCACGCAGTCCGGGGACACGGTCAAGCGGCTGGCCCGCCTGCATACGCCGCTGCCGCTGCTGGCGTTCACGCCGCTGCCCGAGGTGCGCAGTCAGCTCGCGCTGACCTGGGGGACCGAGACGTTCATCGTGCCGCACATCCAGACCACGGACGGCATGATCCGGCAGGTCGACGAGTCGCTGCTGTCGTTGGGCCGCTACAAGCGCGGCGACCTGGTGGTCATCGTCGCAGGCGCTCCGCCCGGCACAGTAGGCTCGACCAACCTGATCCACGTGCACCGGATCGGCGAAGACGACCACGCCTGACCCCTGAAGGAGGCCGAGTGTCGCCAGCGGAGACCCGCGACTTCGACGAGCTTCTGGCGATACTCGACCTCCGCGGTGTCGGTGACGACGCGTTCGTCGGCGGTCATCCCAGCAAGAACCCGATCCGGACCTTCGGCGGGCAGATGATGGCACAGGCGTTCGTGGCCGCCAGCCGCACCGTGCCCCGTCCGCTGCCGCCGAACGCGTTGTCGGCGCACTTCATCGCCGGTGGCGATCCCACTCGGGATCTGGACTTCGTGGTGCACCGGCTGCGCGACGAGCGGCGGTTCGCCAATCGCCGGGTCGACGTGATGCAGGACGGGCAGCTGCTGGTCTCGGCGTTCGTGTCGTTCCTGGCCGGCGGCCGCAGCCTGGAGCACGGCGTCGCGGCCCCCGACGTCCCTGCGCCGCACGGGCTTCCGAAGATCAACGACGTGCTCGCCGGGTACGAGGAGACCGTGCCGCTGTTCGTCGAGGCGCTCAAACCCATCGAGTGGCGCTACACCAACGATCCGGCGTGGGTGATGCGGGACAAGGGCGGCCGGCTGGACCACAATCGCGTCTGGATGAAGACCGAGCGGCCCATGCCCGACGATCCGGCGCTGCACCACGCCGCGCTGGTCTACTCCTCGGACACCACGGTGCTGGACTCGATCATCACCACTCACGGGCTGTCGTGGGGGTTCGACCGCATCTTCGCGGTGACCATCAATCACTCGGTGTGGTTCCACCGACCCTTCCGCTTCGACGAGTGGGTGCTGTACTCGACGACGTCACCGGTGGCGGCCGACTCCCGGGGCCTGGGCACCGGTCACTTCTTCGACGAGGCGGGCCAGGTCCTCGCGACGGTGGTGCAGGAGGGCATCGTCAAGCACTTCCCCGGCGGCTCAGCGAGCTGACGGCACGGTGCTGAACTGCTGGTCGAGACGATCGGTGAGCTGACGCACGCAGCCGTCGACGGCCTGGCTGTCGGACCCGGCGCGGGCCACGCAATCCAGGTAGTCGGAGCCACCCAGCTCGTCGAACATCGAGACCCACACCGCGATGAAGGCCGCCGACAGCACGACCGCGACGACGCCGAGGACCACCCCGGCCATCGCGACGCCACCGTTGGTGGCCTCGCCGCGGCGTACGCGGCGTCGGGCCGCCACGCCGACGATCACGGCGGCGACCCCCAGCACGATGCCGCCGATCACCGACCAGAACGCCAGCAGCGCGACGACCGCGAGCACCAGCGCGGTGATGCCGAGACCGTTGCGGGGTCCGACCGGGCCCGGCGAGTAGGGCATCCCGGGGTAGCCGGGAGGCCCGTATCCCTGCGGTGGGTAGCCAGGTGGGTATTGCGGTGCGTAACCAGGCGGGTAGTCGGGCGGCTGCTGGGGCGGGGGATATCCGCCCGGATATCCGGTCATGTCTGCCGAGCGTACCCGCCCGGACGTACCTCGATCACCCGACAGGCCAGCCCCTTCGGCAGGTGATGGGTGGCCACGACGACGGCACGGTCGGCCCCGAACGGCCCACGCGGACCGAGCAGTTCGGTGAGCAGCCGGTCGGCGTCCGCGGCGTCGAGGTGCTCGGTCGGTTCGTCCAGCAGCACGATCGGGAAGTCCGACACCAGCGCGCGGGCCAGGAGCAGGCGGCGTCGCTGTCCGCCGGAGACCGCGGCCGCGCCGCCGACGAGCACGGTGGCCAGTCCGTCGGGCAGGGTTGCGAGCCAATCGGACAGTCCCACGACGTCCAGGGCGGCGTGCAGTTCGTCGTCGGTGGCGTCGCCGCGCGCCACCAGCAGGTTGTCGCGCACCGTGGTGGCGAACACGTGGGCGTCCTCGGCGAAGAAGCCCGCGGTGAGCGGGGTTTGGTGGGCGTCGGCCACGGCCTGCAGCAGCGTGGTCTTGCCCGCGCCGCTGGGGCCCACGACGGCGATGCGGTCCCCGTCGGCCACCGCGATCTCTGCCGTGGCGGGGCGGCGGCGGCGGCCCGCGGGCGCCACGTCGAGCGCCCCGAGTTCGGCGAGTGCGATGCGGGCGCGGGTCAGCGCGACCCCGGCGCCGGGCAGCGCGGTGGTCGCCTCGAACGCCGACAGCGGTAGCAGCAGCAGGATCGCGGCCGTGGTGGGCGCCAGGGCGGGGGTGACCACGAGGGCGGCGATCGCTGCTCCCAGCACGCTGGCGCCGATGGCCAGGGTGGGGACGGCGGCGGCTGCGGCGGCGGGCAGCGCGGCACGGTCCTGGGCCGCGCCCCACTCACCTTGCCGCCGTTCGGCTTCCGCGATGACGGCGTCGAGACGGCCGGCGACGCGGAGTTCGGGGCCGTGGTCGAGGGCCAGCATGACCGCCGTGTCGCGGCGGCCGCGCAGCTCGGCGGCCACGGTCTCCTCGGCGGTGGCGGCGCGGGCCGCCAGCCACGGCGCCACGACGCCCGCCGCCACCAGACAGGTCGCCAGAACGGCTGCCGCAGCGGGGGAGATGACGGCGATGGTCACCACCGAGGCCACCGAGAGGACGGTGGCCACCGCGATGGGCAGCACCGCGCGCACCACGACGTCGGCCAGCTCGTCGACCGACGCGCCCAGCCGTGCGACGAGTTCGCCTGAGTGCCAGCGCAGCACCGCATCGGGCGGCGCCGCGGCCAGCCGGGCGTAGAGACCGGTGCGGGCGTTCCCGGCGGCGTCCAGCGCGGTGTGGTGTGTGGCCAGACGTTCGCAGTAGCCGAGCACGGCGCGCGAAATGCCCAGGGCGCGAACGGATACCGCGGCGACCGCGAGGTCCAGCACGGGCGGCATCTGCCACGCCCTGGCGATCAACCATGCCGCGACGCCGGCGAGGGCCAGCGCGCAGCCCAGGGACCCCACGCCTAGTGCGACCGCCGCAGCCAGGCGGCCGCGCCGCGGCCGCAGCAGCGCCGTGGCGGCGCGTACCGCCTCACGGGTGGACAAGGGACGCACCCTCGGTCTCGGCGACGGGACCCCGCGACCCGACGACGTCGATCACGCGGTCGGCGATGGCCAGCACCGCCGCGCGGTGGGCCACGACGACCACCGTCGCGCCCGCGGCGGCGCGTCGCCGAATCGCCTCGAGCACACGGGTTTCCGTCTCGGCGTCCAGGTGCGACGTCGGCTCGTCGAGCAGGAGTACCGGAGCGGGGGAACCGAGTGCCCGCGCCAATCCCAGGCGTTGGCGCTGGCCCAGCGACAAGCCCGTGCCGCCCCGCCCGAGCACGGTGTCGCACCCTTCGGGCAGGGTGGCCAGCACGTCGTCGAAACCCGATGCGGCGCAGGCAGCGTCGAGATCGGTCAGCGGGCCGAAGGTCTCGAGGTTGTCGCGCACCGTACCCGGCACCAGGACCGGTCGCTGCGCGAGCCAGGCGACGCTGGTCCACCAGCGGTCGAGGTCGAGGGTGCTCACGTCGATGCCGCCCACCGTGACGCGCCCCGCCGTCGGGGCCACCAGCCCCAGGATGGCCTGCAGTGCCGTGCTCTTGCCCGCGCCGTTCGGTCCCGTGAGCACGGTGACCTCGCCGGGTGCGGCGACGGCGGACAGGTCGTGCGGGGCGGCGCCGTCGCGGCTGGCGACCGTCACCCCGGCAAGTACGATCGGGGCGCCGTGGGCGGTCACCGTCGCCGCACCACCGGCCGGTGCGGGCAGCTCGTCCAGCAACGCCCGTGCCGCCGCCGCGGCGGTCTTGCCGTCCTGGGCGGCGTGGAACTCCACGCCGACGCGGCGCAGCGGCCAGAACGCCTCGGGCGCCAGCAGCAGCGCGGTGAGGGCATCGGCCAGCGCGACCTCGCCGAACACCAGGCGCAGCCCGACGCCGACGGCGACCAGCGCGACGCCGAGCGTGGCCAGCAGCTCCAGCACGAAGGACGACAGGAACGCGATGCGTAGTGTCGCCATGGCCGACCGCCGGTGGGCCCTGCCGAGTTCGGCGATGCGGGGGGCGGCGCCCGCGGCGCGGCCGACACCGCGCAGCGTCGGGATTCCGGCGACAAGGTCGAGCAGGCGTGCCTGCAGCGTGCCCATGGCCGCCAGGGACGCGGCGGAGCGTTCCTTGGTGACCATTCCGATGAGGATCATGAAGACGGGGATCAAGGGCAACGCGATGACGACGACGAGCGCGGATCGCGGGTCGTAGCAGGCCATCAGGACCACCGCGGCCGGCGTCACCAGCGCGGCCAGCACGACGGCGGGCAGGAAGCGCGTGAAGTAGGGGCGCACCGCGTCGATGCCGCGCGTCACCAGCACGGCGGCGTCGTCGTGCACGTCGGCGAGCCGACGCGGTGGCAGTCCGGTCACGCCGGTCAGGACGCGCCGGTCGAGGTCGGCGATGACGGCCGTCGCCCCGCGCTGGCCGAGCCTGGCCTGCACCCACTGGGCGCCGCCGCGGACGGCCCACAGGACGGCGAGCACCGCCAGCTGGGGCGCCCACCGCGCCGGGGTGCGGGTCGCGGGGTAAGTGATGATGCCCGCGGCCAGGTGGGCGGTCAGGACGGCTGCCGCGAGCGCGCACGCCGCGACGACGACCCCGCAGCACACGGTCGCGGCGACGTGGCGGCGCACGGCGGGGGAGTCGCGCAGCGGGTTCACGGCATGCGGGTGGACAGCCCGATGGGGTCGGGGATGCGTTCAGCGGTGATGCGCTTGCGGAACACCCAGTAGGTCCAGGCCTGGTAGCCGATCACCAGCGGTGTCGCCAGCAGCGCCGCCCACGTCATGATCTTCAGCGTGTACGGCGACGAGGAGGCGTTGGCCACCGTCAGGCTGAAGGCGGGGTCGATGGTCGACGGGATGACGTCGGGGTACAGCGAGCCGAAGAGCAGCACGACGACGGCGGCGACGACCGTGGTGGTGCAGACGAACGTCCATCCGTCGCGCAGATCACCCCAGACCAGCAGCACGGCGGCCAGTTGGGCCACCACGGCGGCGCCGAGCACGAGCCACGTCCAGTCCTTGCCGTAGGCCAGCTGGGTCCATGCCCCGAACCCGGCGACGACGACGGTGACCGGCAGCCCCAGCAGCGCTGCGAACCGGTTGGCCTCGTCACGCACCCGACCGTCGGTCTTGAGTCGGATGAACACGGCCCCGTGGAAGGCGAACAGGCCGGCGGTGGCCAGGCCGCCCAGCAGGGTGTAGGCGTTGAGCACGTCGCCGAGCCCGAGGCGGATCTGCTCGTCGGCGTCCACCGGGAGACCGCGCACGATCGCCGCGAACGCGACGCCCCAGAGCACCGCGGGCAACCACGATCCCGCCGCGATCGCGGTGTCCGCCCACGCCCGCCATCTCGGATCGTCGATCTTGCCGCGCCATTCGATGGCGCAGACGCGCACGATCATGCCGAACAGGATGGCCAGCAGCGGCAGGTAGAGGCCGGAGAACAGGGTGGCGTACATCGCGGGGAACGCCGCGAACATCGCGCCACCGGCGGTGATGAGCCACACCTCGTTGCCGTCCCACACCGGTCCGATGGTGTTCAGCACGGCCCGCTGGGAGCGTTCGGGGTCGGCGGCCGGTCCGCGGCCGAACCACCGCATCAGCATGCCGACGCCGAAGTCGAAACCCTCGAGCACGAAGAAGCCGAGGAACAGTGCGGCGAGGAGGACGAACCAGAAGTCCTGGATGTTCACGGCGTGCTCCTCAGTACGCGAACGACAGGGGCGCGACGTCGTCGTCGGCCGGTGGTGTGGGGGGTGCCGGTTCGGCGTCGTGTTCCAGCGGGCCCTCCACGACGTAGCGGCGCAGCAGCCAGAACCAGATGACGGCCAGCACGGCGTAGACGCCGGTGAACAGCACCAGGGAGGTCCAGACCAGGCCGGCGCCGTGGTGGGAGACGCCCTCGGCGACGGTCAGCCGCACGTCGGGGTCGCCCGTCGGATTGGGGACCACCACCCAGGGTTGCCTGCCCATCTCGGTGAACACCCAGCCCGCGCTGTTGGCCAGGAACGGCGTGGGCAGCGTGAGCAGCGCGAATCGGGACAGCCAGCGCTGCTGCGGGATGCGGCCGCCGCGGGTGAGCCACAGGGTGACGAGCGCGAACAGCGTCGGCACGGCCATCAGGCCGATCATGGCGCGGAAGGACCAGTAGGTGACGAACAGGTTGGGCCGGTAGTCGCCGGGGCCGAACTTCTGCTCGTAGGACTGCTGGAGGTCTCCCACGCCCTGCAGCGTCACCCCGGAGAACTTGCCCTCGGCGAGGAAGGGCAGCACGTAGGGCACTTCGATGACGTGCGTGACGCTGTCGCAGTTGTTGTGGGTGCCGACCGTGAGCACCGAGAACGCGGGATCGGTTGCGGTGTGGCACAGCGACTCTGCCGACGCCATCTTCATGGGCTGTTGGACGAACATCAGCTTGCCCTGGACGTCGCCGGTGAAGAACAGCCCGAGGGAGGCGGCCAGCGCCACCAGGCACCCGAGGATGGCGGCGGGGCGATACATGGTGCGGGCGTCGGAGTCTGCGGTGTGCACGGTGTCCCCGGAAGCGACGGTGTCCCCGGAAGCGCCGGTGTCCCCGGAAGCGCCGGTGCCCCCGGCCGACGACCGGGCGGGTGCGCTGCGCACCAGCCACCACACGCACACGGCGGCGACGAACGTGCCTGCGACGAAGAACGCGCCCATGACCGCGTGCCCGAATGCGGCGACGGCGGTGTTGTTGGTGAACAGCGCGACGATGCTGGTGAGTTCGGCCCGACCGGTCTGCGGGTTCACCACCGCGCCCACCGGATGCTGCATCCAGGAGTTGGCGGCGATGATGAAGAACGCCGACGCGTTGACGCCGAACGCGACGATCCAGATGCAGGCGAGGTGGACGAGCCGCGGCAACCGGGTCCAGCCGAAGATCCACAGCCCGATGAACGTGGACTCGAAGAAGAACGCGACCAGGCCCTCCATGGCCAGCGGGGCGCCGAAGACGTCGCCGACGAAGCGGGAGTATTCGCTCCAGTTCATGCCGAACTGGAATTCCTGCACGATCCCGGTGGCGACGCCGAGGGCGAAGTTGATGAGGAACAGCTTGCCGAAGAACTTGGTGAGCCGATACCAGGCGGGGTTGCCGGTGATCACCCACACCGTCTGCATGACGGCGATCAGGGGTGCCAGACCGATGGTCAACGGGACGAAGATGAAGTGGTAGACGGTGGTGATGCCGAATTGCCACCGTGATACGTCGAGCGCGTCCATGAGCTCCATCCCCCGGGCTGCGGGTCGTGACCGGCGATCTACTACCGATCTACGACAAAGTGTAGTAGTTCGAGGTCGCCCGACCAATGGGATGAGACCAGCAGCACGTCCCTAGCCGGCGTCGCGTGGTGCCACACCCCTACGGCGCCGGCGCCGGGGCCAGCTGCTTGGTCGCCCGCCGGATCGCGAAGGCCGATGCCACCTCCATGACGCCGATCACGATGAGCGAGGCGCCGGCCAGCAGGGCCAGCGTCTGCATCGACGACAACGGCCACGCCAGCACGATCACGCCGGCGAGGAGGCTGACGATGCCGGTGAACACGTTCCAGCCGCGTCCGGGCAGGGTCGGGTCGCTGATCGCGGAAACCGTTGTGGCGACGCCGCGGAAGACGAACCCGATCGCGATCCAGATCGCCATCAGCAGCACGGCCTCGTACAGGTGCCGGAAGGCCAGCACGGCGAGGATGAGCGAGGCGGCGCCGCTGATGAACAGCAGGATGCGCCCGCCGGCGGAGACGTCGAGGCTGAAGGCGAACACCACTTGGGCCACGCCGGCGATCAGGAGGTACGCACCGAAGAAGATGGCGGCCACGGCGATGGAGATGTTGGGCCACGCGACCGCGGCCACGCCGAGCGCGACGGCCAACACGCCCGAGAGCAGAGCCGATTTCCACAGGTGGGGTAAAAGGGTAGGCGCCGCAGGGGAACTCATGGTCGAAAGTGTGGCACAGGCCTCGCGCGCGGGGCGGTTTTCGGCAGGTCCATGCCGATAACGCCGTCGCCGCCTCCGGAAGGTCGTTAATGTCTCGTTACCGGCCATGCGTGCTGGCTCCACGGTCGTTAACCTGCTCCGCTGGAGGGGACCCAAGACGGCCCTAGGTTAGAGAGAAGAGGCAACTCGTGTCAGGTGGGAAGTTCCTGCGTCTCGTTGCGGTGTTTGCCGCGTCGGGCGCAATGATCGTTTCCGGGTGTTCGTCGAGCAACGACAGCGCCGGGCCGTCGACGAGCACCACCGCCGCCAGTGCGAGCAAGGTGGACGAGATCGCGAACACGGTGCCCGAGGACATCAAGTCGTCCGGCAAGCTCATCGTCGGCGTCAACATTCCTTACGCTCCCAACGAGTTCAAGGACGAGAGCGGCAAGATCGTCGGCTTCGACGTCGATCTCATGAACGCCATCGCAGCAACGCTGGGACTGCAGGCCGAGTACCGCGAGGCGGACTTCGCCAAGATCATCCCGTCGATCCAGGGCGGACAGTTCAACGTCGGCATGTCGTCGTTCACCGACACCAAGGAACGCGAGCAGTCGGTCGACTTCGTGACCTACTTCTCGGCCGGCACCAGCTGGGCGCAGAAGTCGGGCGGCGACATCGATCCGAACAATGCCTGCGGCAAGAAGGTCGCGGTGCAGGCGACCACGGTGCAGGAGACCGAGGAGCTGCCCGCCAAGAGCAAGGCGTGCACCGACGCCGGGAAGCCGGCGATCACCATCCTGCCGTTCGACGGGCAGGACGCCGCTGCCAACGCCGTCGTCCTCGGCCAGGCCGACGCCATGTCCGCCGACTCGCCGGTGACCGCCTATGCCATCAAGCAGAGCAACGGCAAGCTCGTCGCCGCCGGTGAGATCTTCGATTCCGCACCGTACGGCTGGCCCGTCGCGAAGGGCTCACCGTTGGCGCAGTCGCTGCAGAAGGCGCTGGAGCATCTCATCCAGACCGGCGACTACAAGACCATCGCGACCAACTGGGGCGTCGAGAACGGGATGATCGACAAGCCCGTCATCAACGGCGCGATCAGCTGACGCTCGTCCATGACCGCTGACGCACCGTCGCCGCGCGACCACCCCGCCGCCATCGACGCCGTTCCGCTTCGGCACCCGTGGCGGTGGGTGGCGGCGGGCGTCATCGTCATCCTCGTCG
Organism: Mycobacterium sp. DHQP2018-32-09; assembly: GCF_058148405.1. Taxonomy (NCBI): domain Bacteria; kingdom Bacillati; phylum Actinomycetota; class Actinomycetes; order Mycobacteriales; family Mycobacteriaceae; genus Mycobacterium; species Mycobacterium sp. DHQP2018-32-09. The sequence goes on from NZ_JBYVYK010000038.1 coordinate 28,591, forward strand.
CCCTGTTCGTCTACGGGGCCGCGACCAACCCGGCCTACGGGTGGAAGACCTACGGCGAGTACCTGTTCAACGAACGCATCCTGCAGGGTGTCGGCAACACCCTGCAGCTCACCGTCTACTCGATGGTCATCGCCATCGTGCTGGGCGTGATCCTGTCGGTGATGCGGCTGTCGCCCAACCCGGTCTTCCGCTCGGTGTCGTGGGTGTACCTGTGGATCTTCCGCGGCACGCCGGTGTACGTGCAGCTGGCGTTCTGGGGTCTGATCCCGGTGATCTACTCCAAGATCCAGCTGGGCATCCCGTTCGGGCCCACGTTCTTCACGCTCGATCTGCAGTCGCTGTCCATCCCGTTCCTGCTCGCGATGATCGGCCTGGCCCTCAACGAGTCCGCCTACATGGCCGAGATCATCCGCGCGGGCATCAGCTCGGTGCCGGAGGGGCAGCTGGAGGCGTCGACGGCGCTGGGGATGGGATGGGGCATGGCGATGCGGCGCACGGTGCTGCCGCAGGCGATGCGCGTGATCATCCCGCCCACCGGCAACGAGGTCATCAGCATGCTCAAGACCACGTCGCTGGTGACGGCGGTACCGTACGCGTTCGACGTGTACAGCATCGCCACCCGCGAGATCGCGGCCCGCATCTTCGACCCGGTGCCGCTGCTGCTGGTCGCGTCCACGTGGTACCTCGCGGTGACCAGCCTGCTGATGGTGGGCCAGTTCTACCTCGAGCGCCATTACGCCCGGGGCTCGTCGCGCAAGCTCACCACCAAGCAGCTCGAGGCGCTGGCGAAGGCGCAGATGGGAGAGGCGCACCCGTGACGTCACAGCAGCCCTCGTCCGGGACCACGCCCATGGTGCGTGCCGAACAGGTGTGCAAGAACTTCGGCGCCCTGCAGGTGCTCAAGGGCGTGACGCTGGAGGTGGGTCGCGGCCAGGTGCTGTGCATCGTCGGGCCGTCCGGTTCCGGCAAGTCGACGTTCCTGCGCTGCATCAACCACCTCGAGCAGGTCAACGCCGGCAGGCTCTACGTCGACGGTGACCTGGTGGGCTACCGCGAGCGGGGCGGCAAGCTGCACGAGATGAAGCCGAAGGAGGCGGCCGTCCAGCGTCGCGACATCGGCATGGTGTTCCAGCACTTCAACCTATTTCCGCATCGCACGGTCCTCGAGAACGTCATCGAGGCACCCACCCAGGTCAAGCGGATCAAGCGTGACGCGGCGGTACGGAAGGCCAAGGAGCTGCTGGATCGCGTGGGGCTGGCGGCCAAGGCGGAGGCCTACCCGGCGCAGCTGTCCGGTGGACAGCAGCAGCGCGTGGCCATCGCCAGGGCGCTGGCCATGGAGCCCAAGCTGATGCTGTTCGACGAGCCGACGTCGGCGCTGGACCCCGAGTTGGTGGGCGAGGTGCTCGCCGTGATGAAGAAGCTCGCCACCGAGGGCATGACCATGCTGGTGGTCACCCACGAGATGGGCTTCGCCCGCGAGGTCGCCGACGAGCTGGTGTTCATGGACGGCGGTGTCGTCGTGGAGCGCGGCGATCCGCGCGAGGTGATGAGCAACCCGAAACACGAACGGACCAAGGCCTTCCTGTCCAAGGTGATGTGACTCCTGGCGTCGTGAACGAGCCCGACCCCACCACGCCGCTGTGGCGGGCCGCCCAGGGTTTCCGTCTGCTCAGCTGTCTGTACGCACTGTACTTCCAGATCGCGGTCAATCCCGACCTGGAGCGGCGTGGTCTGGCGTGGGCGCTGTTCGGCGTCCTGCTGGCGTGCAGCGCGGGGTTCGCGGTGGCCTATCTGCGTGGCTTCGGCAGGCGCTCGGCGTGGGTCGGCGCGGAGGTGGCGGTCGTGGTCGCTTTGATGCTCTCGACCGACGTGGTGGCCTCGGATCGGTGGGTGCTCGACAACCAGTCGTGGCCCACGACGCTGTGGGCCACGAATGCCACCATCTCCGCGGCCATCCTGCGCGGCCCCGTCGTCGGAATGGTCGCGGGTGCGGTCGTGATGGCCGCGAGCGCGACGCTGAAGGGCTACGTCAGCCTCGACGTGGGACGCAACGCGACCATCGTCATCGAACTGGCGGTGGGTCTGGCCGTGGGCATGGCGGCCCTCACCGCGCGGCGCGCCCACGCGGAGTTACAACGTGCCATCCGGCTGGCCGCCGCCACCGAGGAACGTGAGCGGCTGTCCCGCGAGGTCCACGACGGGGCCATCCAGGTGCTCGCGCTGGTGGCCCGCCGAGGACGTGAGATCGGCGGGCCCACGGCCGAACTCGCCGAACTGGCGGGTGAGCAGGAGCGGGCGCTGCGGCGGCTGGTGAGCGCGGTCGACGCGGGGCCCGCCGCGGCCGGCTCGGAGGTGGACGTGGCCGGTCTGCTGCGCGCGCGTGCCTCCGACCGGGTGTCGGTGAGTCTGCCGCCGACACCCGTGCCACTCGACGCCGCCGTCGCGGCGGAACTCGTTGCGGCGGTGTCGAATGCCTTGAACAACACCGCGGCCCACGCCGGCCCGAGCGCGCGCGCCTACGTCTTGCTGGAGGATCTCGGCGACGCCGTCGTGGTCAGCGTCCGTGACGACGGTCCCGGCATCCCCGCCGGTAGGCTCGAGCAGGCGGCGGCCGATGGCCGGCTGGGGGTGTCGACGTCCATCGTGGGACGGCTGGAATGGCTCGGCGGGTCGGCCCGGCTGACGACGTCGCCGGGGGCGGGCACCGAGTGGGAACTCACGGTTCCCCGGACGGCGAGATGAGTGAGGGTGGGTCCGATGGACGGCGGTGACCACGGCTGCACGGTGATGGTGGTCGACGACCACCCGATCTGGCGTGACGCGGTGGCCAGGGATCTGCAGGAGCAGGGGTTCGAGGTGGTCGCTACCGCCGATGGCGTCGAGTCCGCACGCCGGCGTGCGCACGTCGTCACACCGGACGTGGTGGTGATGGACATGCGCCTGGCCGACGGCACGGGTGCGACGGCCACCGCGGCCGTCCTCGCGGTGTCGCCGGCCAGCCGGGTGCTGGTGCTGTCGGCGTCCGACGAGCGTGACGACGTCCTCGAGGCGGTCAAGGCGGGCGCCACCGGCTATCTGGTCAAGAGCGCCTCCAAAGGTGAACTGGCCGAGGCGGTTCGGGCCACCGCCGACGGCCGCGCGGTGTTCACGCCCGGTCTCGCCGGTCTGGTGCTGGGGGAGTACCGCCGCATCGCCCGCACCCCCGAGGCGGGCCCGCAGACCCCGCGGTTGACCGAGCGCGAGACCGAGGTGTTGCGCTACGTGGCCAAGGGGCTGACCGCACGGCAGATCGCCGAGCGGCTGTCGCTGAGTCACCGCACCGTGGAGAACCACGTGCAGGCGACCTTCCGCAAGCTGCAGGTGGCCAATCGTGTCGAACTCGCCCGCTACGCCATCGAACACGGCCTCGACGAGTAGGCGCGCGCCGCCTGCGGATCTCACCCGCCCATCCGACCCGCCCATCTCGGGTAGTCCTACTCATCCGCGCGACGCCGTCGCGCTGTCACGATGGCCGCATGACCGACCGCATGACCGAATCGGAACGGGCGCTCCTCGGCAGGGTGACCAACGACGTCGCGGTGATGGCGAGCTACGTGGCGCGGGCGTCGTCGGATCTGCGTGACCTCAACCGCCTGCTGGCGGAGCGCCGGGTCGAGCCGCTTCCGTCACCTCCGCCCTGGCCCGTCGCCCCGCAGCCCGCGGCGGCCCCGGCGCCACCCGCTGCGCCATCCCAGCGACCGGCGACGACGGCCAGCGGCCCGGCCCCGGCCCCGCCGAAGTCGGAAGGGTGGGTCGGCAAGGCGCTCGCCGTGGCCGGGGTGGCCGTCACGCTCGTCGGCGTGGTCCTGCTCGTCGTGCTGGCAGCTCAGGCGGGGCTGCTGTCCCCGGGCGTACGGGTCGCGGCTGGCGCCCTGCTCGCCGCGGGCCTGGTGGCCTCGGGTGCCCGGTTGCAGGGGCGACCCGGCGGGCGGGTGGGTGCCATCGCCCTGGCCGCGACGGGGATCGCGGCGGGTTACGTCGACGTCGTCGCGGTCACCGCGGTGTACGCCTGGGTGCCCGCGGCGGTGGGCCTGCTGCTGTCCGCCGCGGTCGCGGGCGCGGGGCTGACCCTGTCTCGCCGCTGGCACTCCGAGCGTCTCGGACTGCTGGTGTTGGTTCCCCTGGTGGTGCTGGTCCCCGTGGTCACCGGCGGCATCGATCTGCTGGCCGTCGGCTTCTCGCTGGCCCTGTCGGCGGTGACGCTGCCGGTGCAGCTCGGCCGCGACTGGGTGGCGCTGCACGGCGCGCGCACGGCCGTGGCGACGGTGCCGCTGCTGGTGGCGGTGGTCGCCGTCGACCCCGCGCACTCCGGGTGGATCGCGGCGGCCTGCGCCATCGGCGCGCTGTTGGCCCTCGTCAGCGCGCTTCTCGTGCTGCCCCACGGTCGGCACACCGTCGGCGTGGCCCTGCTGGCGGTCGTCGGCACCGCGCCCGTCCTGGGGTTGGCGACGGCCACGGATCGCAGCACGGCCGCGATCCTTGCCGCCGCGTTGTCGGCCGTGGTGCTGGGTTTGGTCCTGTTGGGACGCCGACTGCCGGGTGTCGACGAACCCGTGCGTCGCGTGTGGGCGGCGTGGGCGGCGGCGGCGGTGCTGGTGGCCGTCGTGGTGGCGTTCGACGGCGCGGTGGCCGCGCCGGTGCTCCTGGCCCTGGGCTGCGCGACGGCAGTGGTCGGCGCGTCGAGCAACGTGGCCCGTGGTGCGTCGATGACGTTCGCGGCGCTGGGGATGGTCTACTACGTCGACCTCGCGCCCGTGTCGGCGCTGCTCCATCCGACGGTCCCGTCGCCGGCCCATGCCGTGTCGATCCTGGTGAGCAGCGTGCTGGCGGCGGCGTACGTGGCGCTGACGGTGCGGGTGCGGTGGGCGCAGCGCGACGCCGACGAGGACGTGACGCGCCTTGCCGTCGCCGTCGCCGGATGCGGCCTGCTCTACGCCGTGACGACGAGCGCGGTGACCGCGGGCGTGCTCATCGGCGGCCGGGATGGCGGGTTCTACGCCGGGCACGTCGCGGCCACCGTCGTGTGGCTGGCAGTCGCGGGCGTGGCGCTGCGCGTGGCCGTGGTACTGCCGCGGGCTCGGCGGGCGCTGCCGGTCGCCGCCGGCATGACCCTGGTCGCCGCCGCGGTGGCGAAGGTGTTCCTGTTCGACCTCGCGACGCTCGCCGGGATCTTCCGCGTGGTGGTGTTCATCGTGGTGGGTCTCGGACTGCTGGGCATGGGTGCCTGGTACGCGCGCACGTTGGCCAACGGCACCGACTCCGGCGAGTCCGACGCGGGTGACGCCGTCGTCGATCGCTGACTCATGTCGCAATTGACTGGCATGCAGATAACTTCGTTTGCCTTCCTGTGCGATGGCAATGAGTTGACAGGTGTCTGTTGCCGTTGCTGCACACCTGCGACATATTGCCGCCCGCGACAGAATCCGTCGCGCCTGGTGACCGGCAACGCGCGTGAAGTGCAGCGCCAACGGCGTCCGGGCGGTGCACGTTGCTCAGACGGATCGCTGGCGCGGCCTGACAAAGCGAAGCTGACACACCCCGTACTGGTTGCCTGAGCAATCAGGAATTTCGTGGACCGAATTTGCTGACGACGCGCTACCTTGAGCACGTCACGCCAAGATCACGGCGCGCGGACGCAAGGGGAACGACGATGACGAAGACGGCGATCGCGATGCTCCGCGGATTCGCGCTCCGGGTGGTGCTGGCGGTGCTTCCCGTGGCCATGATGGCGGCCATGGTGGGTGCGCACGCCCTCGGCGGTACCCCTTCGATCCGGTCGGTCACCGTAGACGTGCGGCCAGTCGCCGAGATCAACGTCGCGAACACGACGGTCGGCGTCGCGGATTCGAGCCTCTACTTCCTCACGCCCGCGGAGATCGACCGACAACTCGACGAACTCCAGGGACTCGGCGTGCAGAACGTCCGGGTGTTCGTCCCGTGGTCGTTCGTCCAACCGACCGCAGGCACCTACGACTGGTCGACCATGGACACGATCATGAAGGCCGCCGCGGCCAGGAACATGGGCGTTCTCGCCGAGATCAACAGCACGCCGGCGTGGGCGGCGCCGTCGGGCACGCTGCCCGGCGCGGGCCAACCCGACCTCACTGCCTTCCGCCAGTTCGTCGGCGCCTTCGCCACCAAGTACTCCGACGTCGTATCGGCCTACGAGATCTGGAACGAGCCCAACTACGTGGCGTTCCACCAGCCGGTGTCACCCGAGGCCTACACGCAGTTGCTCCAGGCGGCCTATCCCGAGATCAAGAGCATCGACCCCACCGCGACGGTGGTCGCGGCGGGGCTGGGCGCCGTTCTGAGTTTCGGCGGCATCACGCTGGATCCCGTCGAGTACGTGAAGCGGATGTATCAGGCGGGCGCGGCCCCGTACTTCGACGCGTTGGCCTTCCATCCCTACCAGGAGACGCTGCCGTTCTCGCAGGGTGAGTCATATCCGCTGTCACCGTTGGCGCAGCTCGAGGCCATCAAGGCGTTGATGGATCAATACGATGCGGCCCCGGGGGCGACGGTCAGCGACAAGCTGGTGTGGGTCACCGAGTACGGCCTGCCGACGGCGAACGTGACGCAGCAGCAGCAGGCGAGCTTCATCCAGGACTTCCTGCAGAAGTGGTCGACGCTGTCGTGGGCCGGACCGGCGTTCGTCTACACCACTCGCGACCAGTACCCGGTTGGTAGCCAGAACTCCCAAAACCCCGAGTACACGTACGGCATCTTCAACAACGACTGGACGCCGAAGCTCGCGGCCGAGGTGATTCGGCAGTGGATCGCGGCCCATCCCACCCAGACGCTGCCACAGCAACCGCCGGTCGACCCGGTGGCCCAGTTCCTGCAGGCCGTGGCTCAACAGCTTGCCAACGCCGTGGCGCAGGCGTTGGCGCAGGCGCTGGCGAACTGGGCGGCCGCCCTTGCCAATCCGGCCCCGGTGACCACCGCCACCGCATCCCCCCAGGTCGCCGAGACGGCGGTGGCGGCACGCGTCGTCGCGGCGCCCGCGCTCGAGACGGCCACCGTCGCCACTGGGGGAGAGGGGGCCACCGCGGCGCCTGCGCCCGCCGCCGAGCACGCCGCCGAACCGGCCTCGCGCCCCGTCGCGGTCGAGACGACCGTGACGTCGCCGCCCGTGTCGCAGCCGGCGGTGGAGGGTGCCGGGAGTGCGGATGCTTCCGTTGCAGTGCAGCAGGATTCACCATCGTCGACGCCGGCCGTGACCGCCGGCGCGACCCCTTCCGAGCCGCAGGGGACTGTCGGGCAGACGCCGGCGCAGACGCCGTCGACCCCCAAGGCCGGCGACGCCACGCCCAAGGCGTCCGAGACGGCCCCCGCCGCGGCAGACACCGCAGGACGTCCGAAGGGCGACTCGTCGGCATCCGACGTTGCCAAGGCGGCACCCGAGCGGCAGCGTCCGTCGGCGAGCGAGCGGCCGGGTCCCGTTGGCGGGGGCAAACCGGACCAGGAGAAGGGCCCGGAGCGCGGCGACGCCGCGGACAAAAAGGGCAATTCGGACTAGACCATTGCGGCTTCAAGCAGTCGCAAATCGGCGCGATGGGCGTTCAAGATCGGCCGAAACCGTGCCGGCATTCGTTTGCCCGCCGCCTGACGCCAATATGTCGCCCTCGGTGTCAAAAATCGTGTCTGAGTTTGACAGATTTTAATCACAGCTGTGTCATTACTTGCTGAAACAGCACGGATTGGTAACGATTTCGACTGCTCTCACAACGTACTGCCAGCCAGATCAGCGCTTTGAACTGCAAAAAGTGTAGCGACGAGCGATTGTCGCTATCTTCATGCCATTGGTATTTATAGTTTTGGTATTTCGCCGTGAATGGCGTTTCGCGCACATCGACAGTCGCCAGCTAACGGCGCAATTCAAACCATTTCCCTGTTATCGTTTCGGGTTTCCGAATTTGCTGACGGCGGGGTAAATTCAGCGCACCGATTGACGGAACCGATAATTCTTCAGCCCTAGCAAGGGGGTACTCCACATGACCACACGCACGCGTCGTCTGCTGGGACAGGTCGCGACGCGCAGCGTCATCGCTGCCCTCCCGGTCGCCATGGCTAGCGCTTACGTGAGCGGCTTCGCTCACCAGGTGCCGCAGCCGCCTCGACTGGTCGCCGAGGCCGACTACTCACTGGTCGCCGAGATCGTGCAGAAGCCGACGACCGTCGGCTTCGCCGATTCGCACCTGACGGCCGCGTCGACGCAGGCCGAGGTCGACAAGGCGCTCGACGACATGTTGGCCATGGGCGTCACCAACATTCGGGTGTTCGTGCCGTGGGGCATCGTCGAACAGCAAGAGGGCACGTACAACTGGGGCGCGGTCGACATGATCATGAAGGCCGCCCAGCAGCGCAACATGGGCGTGCTGGCTGAGGTCAACGGGACGCCGCGGTGGGCGAGCACCAACCCGGACGACATCCGGACGATCCTGTATCCCGGCTCCGACATTCCCGACCTCGACAAGTTCGCCAACTTCATGAAGGTGTTCGTCGGCAAGTACTCCAGTGTGGTGTCGGCGTACGAGATCTGGAACGAACCGAACGCGTCGATGTTCTACAGCACGATCAGTCCCGAGGCCTACGCGGACATGCTGAAGAAGATCTACCCGATCATCAAGGATGCGACCACCGGCCTCGACAAGACCGCGACCGTCATCGCCGGCGGCTTGGGTGCGGTGCAGAACTCGCTGATCACGATGGATCCGGTGTCGTGGGTGCAGCGGATGTTGGCCGCCGGCGCGGGCAACTTCTTCGACGCTCTGGCGTTCCACCCGTACGAGCAGCAGGGGCCCATCAGCACGTGGCTGTGCCCCGGTTGCGCGCCCGGCATGCTGACCCCGTCGCAGCAGCTCAACGCCCTCAAGAACCTGTTGGGCGGCAAGATGATCTGGCTCACCGAGTACAACCTGCCCACCGTCCCGGACAAGTTCACCGATGCGCAACAGGCGGCGTGGATCAAGGACCTGCTCGACTGGTGGCAGAACTTCGGCGCCACGGCCGGCCCCGTCTTCCTCTACACCACGATGAAGGACCTGGTGCCGGGGGCCAATCAGCTGGGCAACGACGAGTTCTACTACGGGCTCTGGAATCTCGACGGCACCGCCAAGGCCGCCGTGCAGGTGATCACCGACTGGATCAAGCAGTGGACGACGCCGCCGGTGGTGACGCCGGGGCAGCCCGTGGTGAACCCGATCGCCGCGTTCTTCGAGTCCATCTCGAAGGCGGTCGCCTCGTTCGCCCAGGCGTTCTCGAACATCTTCAACCCCGGGGCGATCATCCAGTCGTTCGTCGAGTCGATCCAGCGGCTGTTCGGCATCGCGCCCGCCAAGCCCGCGGTGGTCACGACGACGTCGACCGCGACCGCGTCGCTGGCAGCTCCCGAGGCCAATTCGGATGTGGCTGCGGAGAAGTCGGCCACCGAGGCGTCGGCCGTGGAGGTGACGCTGAAGGCCGGTGAGATCACCAAGCTGGTGCCTTCGGCCGCATTGGAGCTGACCCCGGCCGTGCTCACGCCCGAGGTCGTCACCCCGGAGGTCACCGCGCCTGCGGTCGAGGCGCCGGTCACCGAGCCGGTCCAGACGGAGCCGACGACGCCGGCCGAGTCGACGCCGGCCGAATCCACGCCTGCGGAGCCGTCGGCAGGCTCGGGCACCGATGCCTCGACGTCGACACCCGCCAAGGGCGACGCTGAGGGCTCGGGGTCGACGGGCTCGGGTTCCACCGGTTCCGGTTCGACGGGCTCGGGTTCGACGGGCTCGGGTTCGACGGGCTCGGGTTCGACGGGCTCCGGTTCGACGGGTTCTGCCGGCACGGGCACCGGGTCGAGCGACACCGGGTCGAAGGACGGCGCGACGGGATCCTCGAGCGACTCGACCACGTCCAAGGACGCGAAGTCGTCGTCGGCGACGTCATCGGGCGCCAAGACGGCGGGTTCCGCCAAGCCCGGCGTGAAGTCGAGCGCGACGTCGGGGACCAGCACGGCGTCGACCAAGGCCGAGCCGAAGGTCAAGGCCGGTGCCGACGGCGGCGCGGAGAAGGACAAGACGGCGACGAAGAGCACGGCAGGAGCTTCGTCGGGCGCAGGATCGGAGCACTGACCGATCCTTCGAGGGGTACCGCCGCGATTCCCGTGAGGGGGTCGCGGCGGTGCCATGTCCAGGGGACGTGCGGCGCTGAAAAACGTGCGGTCCCCGGGGCGTCGAGACGTGGTTGCGCGTCAGCGTTCGTGGACGGCGCGTGGGCGGACGACGGCCCGACGGAGGTCGGTCGCTGCGGCGATCCGCGTGTGGTGCCCTCGGTGAGATTCGAACTCACACTGCACGGGTTTTGAATCCGTTTCCTCTGCCAGTTGGGATACGAGGGCCAGCGTCGTGCGGTCTCCCACCATAGAGGATGCCCGCGCGGGCGCGAAACGGCCCCGCACTCGCTGAACTGCGGCGGACGCGGGATGATGTCGGGATGACCGCATCACCGTCGGATGCCGACACCCCCGCACGCCGTGTAGTCATCGCCGAGGACGAGGCGCTGATCCGCCTCGACCTCGCCGAGATGCTGCGCGAGGAGGGGTACGACGTCGTCGGGCAGGCCGGTGACGGTCAGGAGGCCGTCGAACTCGCCGAGAGCCTCAAACCCGACCTCGTGATCATGGACGTGAAGATGCCGCGTCGCGACGGCATCGACGCCGCCGCCGAGATCGCCTCCAAGCGCATCGCGCCCATCGTCGTGCTCACCGCGTTCTCGCAACGCGAACTCGTCGAGCGGGCCCGCGACGCCGGCGCCATGGCCTATCTGGTCAAGCCGTTCTCGGTCACCGACCTCATCCCGGCCATCGAGCTGGCCGTCAGCCGATTCAGCGAGATCACCGAGCTGGAAGCCGAAGTCGCCTCACTGTCCGACCGTCTCGAGACCCGCAAGCTGGTCGAACGGGCCAAGGGTTTGCTGCAGGAGAAGCAGGGCATGACGGAGCCCGAGGCGTTCAAGTGGATTCAGCGCGCGGCCATGGACCGCCGCACCACGATGAAGCGCGTCGCCGAGGTGGTCCTGGAGACCCTCGACGCGCCCGAGGGTACGTAACGGCTTCGTTTCGAACGCCGCGGTTTACCCGCGTCGTTCAGCCGACACCCGGCTCGCATTTCCCAACAGCACGCACCGCGGCCACGCGTTGGCTATGTTCTACCGGAAGCCTCGCCGCCGCCTCGGGTGGTTGCGACGCCGCTGTCAGAACACAATCGACGACCCGGAGGTGAAACGTGCACGGTCGCGTCGCACGCAGTGCATTTGCTCTCGGCAGCGCGGGCATGCTGGCGTTGGCCATTGCCGGCTGCAGCCAGCCCGCACCGCAGGAGAACGCCTCGCAGTCCGATCTCAAGATCGTCGAGCAGGTACAGATCGACCAGAACGGTGGCGAGGTCAAGGCCGCCGAGGGAACCACGCCGGCCGATCCCGCCGGTGACGGCAAGGCCACCTGTCCGCCCGTGTCGATCGCCATGGCCGGTGCCTTGAACGGCCCCGACGCCGCACTCGGCATCAACATCGTCAACGGCGTGCAGCTGGCCATCGACAAGCACAACGCCGCCAATCCCGGCTGCCAGGTGCAGCTGAAGAAGTTCGACACCGAGGGCGACCCCCAGAAGGCCACCGCCATCGCCCCGCAGATCGTCGACGACCAGTACACCATCGGGCTCGTCGGGCCGGCGTTCTCGGGCGAGACCAAGGCCACGGGCACGGTGTTCGACCAGGCAGGCCTGGTCGCGGTCACCGCGTCGGCCACCAACCCCACGCTCTCCGAGCAGGGCTGGAAGACCTTCTTCCGCGGTCTGGCCAACGACGCCGTGCAGGGCCCGTCGGTGGCCAACTACATGAAGAACACCTTGGGCTACAAGAAGGTCTGCGTCGTCGACGACAGCACCGACTACGGCCTGGGGCTGGCCACCGCGGTGCGCGAGACCCTTGGCGCCGTGGCCGACTCGCAGTGCAACATCTCGGTCAAGAAGGGCGACAAGGACTTCTCGGCCGCCGTCACCCAGCTCAAGGGCGCCGCACCGGACGCCGTGTTCTACGGCGGCTACTACTCGGAGGCGGCGCCGCTGGTGCAGCAGCTGCGCGACGGTGGTGTGACGTCCACCTTCGTCAGCGCCGACGGCACCAAGGACCCGGAGTTCGTCAAGCAGGCCGGCGAGGCCTCCAAGGACGCGCTGCTGTCGTGCCCGTGTGGCCCGGCGACCGGGTCGTTCGCCGAGGAGTACAAGACCAAGTTCAACGCCGATCCGGGCACCTACAGCACCGAGGGTTACGACCTGGGCACGATCCTGCTGAAGGGCATCGACTCGGGAGCCATCACCCGGCCGGCGCTGTTGGACTTCGTCCGCAACTACAACGGTCAGGGCGTGGCCCGCAACTACCAGTGGTCGCCCACCGGCGAGCTGACCACCAACCTCATCTGGATGTTCAAGGTCCAGTAGGGAATTCGACGACGACGACGCGTCCGGGACACCCCAGTTCCGGACGCGTCCTCGTTCCGTAGCCGATTCCGCGCACTGCAAGGAGCCATCTGGCGATGCCGACCGAGTGCCTTGGCCACGTAGCCGGCCAGTTCACGTGTCAAGCCGCGAACATCAACTTCAACGTCGACAACCTGCTGGGCGGATTCTGGCAGTTCACCATCGACGGGCTGTCGTGGGGCGCGATCTATGCGCTGGTGGCCGTCGGTTACACGCTGGTGTTCGGCGTACTGCGACTGATCAACTTCGCGCACTCCGAGATCTTCATGCTCGGCATGTTCGGCGCCTACTTCTGCCTGGACGTCATCCTGGGATTCACCCCGAGCGGCAACGCCTACAACCTCGGAATCGGTTTGACGGTGCTCTATCTGGCCATCGCGATGGTGTTCGCGATGCTGGTGTCGGGGTCGGCGGCGGTGGGCCTGGAGTTCATCGCCTATCGGCCGCTGCGCAAGCGTGGCGCGCGGCCGCTGACGTTCCTCATCACCGCCATCGGCATGTCGTTCGTGCTGCAGGAATTCGTGCACTTCATCCTGCCCCACCTCATCGACGGCTACGGCGGGTCCAACGCGCAGCAGCCAATCGTGCTGGTGCAGCCCAAGTCCCAGTTCACGATCTTCGGTGCGGTGGTGTCGAACGTGACCATCGTGATCGTGATCGCGGCGCTGGTGCTGGCCGTGCTCACCGACATGGCCATCAACCGCACCAAGTTCGGGCGCGGCATCAGGGCGGTGGCGCAGGACCCCACCACCGCCACGCTCATGGGCGTGTCCCGTGAACGCATCATCATGACCACGTTCCTCATCGGCGGCCTGCTCGCCGGCGCGGCGGCGCTGTTGTACACGCTGAAGGTGCCCCAGGGCATCATCTACTCCGGCGGCTTCCTGTTGGGCATCAAGGCGTTCTCCGCCGCCGTGCTCGGCGGCATCGGCAACCTGCGCGGCGCACTGCTGGGCGGCTTGCTGCTCGGCATCATGGAGAACTACGGGCAGGCGCTGTTCGGCACGCAGTGGCGTGACGTGGTGGCGTTCGTCCTGCTGGTCCTGGTGCTGTTGGTGAGACCGACCGGCATCCTCGGCGAGAGTCTCGGGAAGGCGAGAGCATGAGCCAACACGACGACACGACCGGCACCGAAGCGCCGTCGCCGCAGGGCGCGTCGCGACTGCTCGCCCCGGGTGACGTGCTGCGGCAGTGGTGGGCGGAGTTGGCCCGCCCGGTGAAGTGGGTCTTCGGCATCGTGCTGTTCGCCATCCTGGCGCTGCTGCCGCTGTACACCCCCGGCTTCCTGAACACCCCGGGCATCAGTTTCGGCGGCACCATGGCGCAGTTCGCGATGATCGCGATCATCGCCATCGGTCTGAACGTCGTGGTGGGCCAGACGGGTCTGCTGGACCTCGGCTACGTCGGTTTCTACGCGGTGGGCGCCTACACCGTCGCGCTCATCACCAGCCCCGACAGCCCGTGGAATCTCATGGGGGCCAACGCCTTCTTCAGCTCCGACTGGGCGTGGCTGTCCTGTGTGCCGCTGGCCATGGCGGTCACGGCGCTGGCGGGGTTGATCCTCGGCACCCCGACGCTGCGGTTGCGCGGCGACTACCTGGCGATCGTGACGCTCGGGTTCGGTGAGATCATCCGACTGCTCGCCGACAACCTGTCCGACGTCACCAACGGTCCGCGCGGCCTGAACCAGATCGCCTATCCGCACGTGGGGGAGCGGGACGGCCTGCCCGACGGCGTGTTCTCCAACGGCAACTCCGCGGGGACGGCGAACTACGGCACGTGGTGGTTCTGGCTCGGGCTGGTGCTCATCGTCGCGATCCTGCTGCTGGTCGGCAACCTCGAGCGCAGCCGCGTGGGACGCGCGTGGGTGGCCATCCGCGAGGACGAGGACGCCGCAGAGGTCATGGGCGTCAACACGTTCAAGTTCAAGCTGTGGGCCTTCGTCATCGGCGCCGCGATCGGCGGACTGTCCGGCGCGCTGTACGCGGGCCAGGTGCAGTACGTCGCACCGCCCACCTTCAACATCATCAACTCGATGCTGTTCCTGTGCGCGGTGGTGCTCGGCGGTCAGGGCAACAAGCTGGGCGTCATCTTCGGCGCGTTCATCATCGTCTACCTGCCCAACCGCCTGCTGGGCGTGGAGTTCCTGGGCGTCAACCTCGGCGATCTGAAGTACCTGTTCTTCGGCATGGCGCTGGTGGTGTTGATGATCTTCCGGCCGCAGGGCCTGTTCCCGGTGCGCCAGCAACTACTGGCCTACGGGCAGTCCGCCAAGAAGCTGTTGCGCAGCGCCGACGACACGAAGGCGGCGGCATGACCGAGCATCCCGCAGGCGCAGAGCCGCTCCCCTCCGGCGACGCCGAGCCGGCGATCGACGAGGAACTCGCGGCGCTGCACCGCGACGTCGCGGTCGCCGAGGGCGAGACGCTGCTGCAGACCCGCGATCTCACCGTCAAGTTCGGCGGTCTCACCGCGTTGGACTCGGTGACGTTCGACATCCGGCGCGGCGAGATCCTCGGCCTCATCGGTCCCAACGGAGCCGGGAAGACCACGTGCTTCAACGCGATCACCGGGGTCTACCGACCCACGTCGGGCAGCGTGACGTTCGACGGGGCGCCGCTGGGCAAGATCAAGCGTCACCAGATCACGCGCCGGGGCATCGCGCGGACGTTCCAGAACATCCGGCTGTGGGGTGAGATGACGGCCCTGGAGAACGTCGTGGTGGGAACCGATGCCCGGCACGTGACGTCGGTTCCGGGCGCGCTGATCCGCTCGCCGAGGCACCGCAGGGAGGAGCGCGACGCCATCGAGCGGGCGGCGGCACTGCTGCAGTTCGTGGGCATCGCGCACCGTGGCGGTGAGAAGGCCAAGAACCTGCCCTACGGCGATCAGCGGCGTCTCGAGATCGCCCGCGCGTTGGCCACCGAGCCGAAGCTGCTGTGCCTCGACGAGCCCGCGGCCGGGTTCAATCCGAGCGAGAAGTCGGCGTTGATCGAACTGATCCAGGCCATCCGCGACGACGGGTACACCGTGCTGCTCATCGAGCACGACATGCGTCTGGTCATGGGTGTCACCGACCGGATCGTCGTGCTGGAGTTCGGTCGCAAGATCGCCGACGGTCTGCCCTCGGACATCCGCGAGGATCCGAAGGTGATCGCCGCCTACCTGGGAGTGCCCGATGACGAACTCGCCTGAGCCGGCCCCCACCACGTCGGCGACGCCCCCGTCGTCCGATGAGCGCCCGGTGCTGTTGGAGGTGCGCGACGCGGTGGTGCACTACGGCCGGATCCAGGCGCTGCACGGCGTCTCGCTCGTGGTGCGTGAGGGTGAGCTGGTCACGCTGCTGGGCAGCAACGGTGCGGGCAAGACCACGATGATGCGGGCCATCTCGGGCCTGAGGCCGCTGACCTCGGGCTCGGTGTGGTTCGACGGGCAGGACGTCTCCCGCGTGAAGGCGCACCGCCGCGTCACCGACGGACTCATCCAGGCGCCGGAGGGACGCGGGGTGTTCCCGGGCATGACGGTGGTCGAGAACCTCGAGATGGGTTGCTACGGCCGCAAGTTCGCCAGTCGCGCCGAACACCGCGAGCGGTTGGACTGGGTGCTCGAGACGTTCCCGCGGCTGGCGGAGCGGCGCAGTCAGGTCGGCGGCACGCTGTCGGGGGGCGAGCAGCAGATGCTGGCCATCGGGCGGGCACTCATGGCGCGGCCGCGGGTGCTGCTGCTCGACGAACCGTCGATGGGCTTGGCGCCCATGGTGATCTCGCAGATCTTCCGCATCATCTCGGAGATCAACCAGTCGGGCACTACGGTGCTGCTGGTCGAGCAGAACGCCCAGCAGGCGTTGAGCCGCTCCGACCGTGCCTACATCCTCGAGACGGGTCGGGTGACGCGCCACGGCGTCGCGCGTGATCTGTTGGCCGACGACAGCATCCGCGCCGCGTACCTCGGCGTGGCCTGACGGTCGGCCGCGGCGCTAGCGGGCGACGACCACCGACGATCCGTGCCCGAACAGACCCTGGTTGGCGGTGACGCCCACCGTGGCGCCCTCGACCTGCCGTCCGGTCGCCTGCCCGCGCAGCTGCCAGGTGAGTTCGCACACCTGTGCGATGGCCTGCGCCGGAATGGCTTCGCCGAAGCACGCCAGCCCGCCGGAGGGGTTGACGGGCACGCGGCCGCCGATGGTGGTGGCGCCGCTGCGCAGCAGCTGCTCGGCCTCGCCCTTGGCGCACAGGCCGAGGTGTTCGTACCAGTCGAGTTCCAGTGCCGTGGACAGGTCGTAGACCTCGGCAAGGCTGACGTCCTCGGGGCCGATGCCGGCCTCGGCGTACGCGGCGTCCAGGATCTGGTCCTTGAACACCCGGTCGGGTGCAGGCACCACCGCGGTGGAATCGGTGGCGATGTCGGGGAGCTCGGGCAGGTGCTGGGGGTAGCGCGGCGTGACGGTGGACACCGCCCGCACCGACGGCACGCCCTCCAGCGACCCCAGGTGCCGCCGAGCGAACTCCTTGCTGGCGACGATCAGCGCGGCTGCGCCGTCGGACGTCGCGCAGATGTCGAGCTGGCGCAGCGGGTCGGCCACCACGGGACTGGCCAGCACGTCGTCGACCGCAGACTCCTTGCGGTAGCGCGCATTCGGGTTCAGCAGACCGTGCCGCGAGTTCTTCACCTTGACGGCGGCGAAGTCTTCGACGGTGGCGCCGTAGAGGTCCATCCGGCGTCGCGCCAGCAGGGCGAAGTAGACCGGGTTCATGGCGCCGATGAGGTGGAAGCGCTGCCAGTCGGGGTCGTTCTTGCGCTCGCCGCCGACCGGGGCGAACGCGCCCTTGGGCGTGGTGTCGGCACCGATCACCAGGGCCACGTCGCAGAACCCGGCGAGGATCTGGGCGCGGGCGCTCTGCAACGCCTGTGAGCCGCTGGCGCACGCCGCGTAGCTCGAGCTCACCGGGACGCCGTTCCAGCCCAGCTTCTGGGCGAAGGTGGAGCCGGCGATGAACCCGGGGTAGCCGTTGCGGATGGTGTCGGCTCCGGCGACCAGCTGGATCTGCCGCCAGTCCAGTCCGGCCTCGGCCAGGGCGGCGCGGGCGGCGACGACGCCGTACTCGGTGAAGTCGCGGCCCCACTTGCCCCAGGGGTGCATGCCGGCGCCCAGGATGTACAACGGATCACTCATCGCAGAGCCTCCACGCGTAGGTCAGACGTTGGACGCCGTGGTCGTCGACGTACAGCGGCATGGTGGTCAGCTCCATGGTGGCGCCCACGCGCAGGTCCTCGGCCAAGGTGCCGTCGACCACCTTGCCCAACACGATCAGGCCTTCGTCGGCCAGTTCCACCGCGGCGATCGCGAAGGGTTCGAACGGGTCCCGGGCCGGGTAGGGCGCCGGCGGTGGATAGCGGTTCTCGGTGTAGCTCCACACCGTGCCGCGGCGCGACAGCGCGACGGCCTCAAGTGTGTCGCCGTCGCATCCCGGGTTCGGGCAGCCGTTGGCCCGGGGCGGGAAGACGTAGGTGGCGCACTGCGGGCACTTCGCGCCGATCAGGTGCGGAGATCCGCTCTCGTCGTGGTCCCACCAGCCCTCGATCGCGGGCGCGCTGGTGGTGTCGGTATCGCCTGGCACCCGGTCAGCGTAAACGATCCGGACGACGAAACTGCAACGTGTTCTACTCGGCGTAGCCCGGCAGGATCCACTCGGCCGGTGCGCGGCCACGAATGCGGGCAGCGATCCTGGCGGCGGCCGTCGTGGCGTCGCGCCGGGACCCGCACGCGCTGCGGACGTCGCCGGTGATGCGGGGGCGGCTGGTCCGCGCGTGGCGCACGCGCAGGGGCCGATGGACCCCGCCGCCCGGGTGCTCGTCGACATGGCCCGCAGGCGGCTGCGGCTCGGGAGCGGCCCGCCGAGCCGCGTCGGTGCCCCCGAATAGAGTGAGGACCGTGAGCCCTGCCAAGACCGCGCCGCAGACCGCCGACACCGAGGCCGCCCAGGCCAAGCCCACGTTGATGCTGCTGGACGGCAACTCGCTGGCGTTTCGCGCGTTCTTCGCACTGCCCGCGGAGAACTTCAAGACCCAGGGCGGCCTGACCACGAATGCGGTCTACGGCTTCACCGCCATGCTGATCAACCTGCTGCGCGACGAGCAGCCGACGCACGTGGCGGCGGCGTTCGACGTGTCGCGGCAGACGTTCCGCAAGGACAAGTACCCGGAGTACAAGGAGGGCCGCTCGGCCACGCCCGACGAGTTCCGCGGCCAGATCGACATCACCAAGGAGGTGCTCGGCGCCCTGGGCATCACGGTGCTCGCCGAGCCCGGCTTCGAGGCCGACGACATCATCGCCACGCTGGCCACGCAGGCCGAGGAGCAGGGCTACCGCGTGCTGGTGGTCACCGGTGACCGCGACTCCCTGCAGCTGGTGAGCGCCGACGTGACGGTGCTGTACCCACGCAAGGGTGTCAGCGAGCTCACGCGGTTCACCCCCGAGGCGGTGGTGGAGAAGTACGGCCTGACGCCCACGCAGTACCCGGACTTCGCGGCGTTGCGCGGCGACCCGAGCGACAACCTGCCGGGCATACCCGGGGTGGGGGAGAAGACGGCGTCGAAGTGGATCGTCGAGTACGGCTCGCTCGAGGAACTCGTCGCCAACGTCGACAAGGTCAAGGGTAAGGTCGGAGATGCCCTGCGCGCCAACCTTTCTCACGTCATCCTCAACCGCGAGCTGACCGATCTGGTGAAGGACGTGCCGCTGGCGCAGACGCCGGACACGCTGCGCATGCAACCGTGGAACCGCGACCAGATCCACCGGCTCTTCGACGACCTGGAATTCCGCGTGCTGCGGGACCGGCTGTTCGACACGCTGGCGTCGGCGGACCCGGAGGTCGACGCCGGCTTCGACGTTCGCGGCGGCGTGCTGGAGCCGGGCACGCTCGCGGCGTGGCTCGCCGAGCACGGCCGCGGCGAACGCTCCGGCGTGGCCGTGGTCGGTACGCACCTGGCGTTCGACGGCGACGCCACCGCGCTGGCCATCGTCGCCGCCGACGGCGAGGGCTGCTACCTGGACACCACGACGCTGACCCCCGACGACGAGGCGGCGCTGGCCTCCTGGCTCGCCGATCCGGGCCCACCCAAGGCGCTGCACGAGGCCAAGTTGGCCATGCACGATCTCGAAGGCCGCGGTTGGCAGCTGCGGGGCGTCACGTCGGACACCGCGCTGGCCGCCTACCTGGTGCGGCCCGGGCAACGCAGCTTCTCCCTCGACGACCTGTCGGTGCGCTACCTGCGCCGGGAGCTGCGCGCCGAAGACCCCAAGCAGCAACAACTCTCGCTACTCGACGACTCCGACGGCGTCGACGATCAGGCGGTGCAGACGCTGCTGCTGCGGGCGTCGGCCGTGATGGACCTCGCCGATGCCCTCGACGAGGAGCTGGCCCGCATCGACTCGTCGTCGTTGCTGGGTCAGATGGAGTTGCCGGTGCAGCGGGCGCTGGCCGAGATGGAGACGGCGGGCATCGCCGTCGACCGGACCTTGCTGGGCGAGCTGCAGAGCCGCTTCGCCGACCAGATCCGCGACGCCGCCGAGTCGGCCTACGAGGTCATCGGCAAGCAGATCAACCTCGGCTCGCCGA
The DNA here is from genome assembly GCF_058148405.1 of Mycobacterium sp. DHQP2018-32-09. Lineage (NCBI taxonomy): Bacteria > Bacillati > Actinomycetota > Actinomycetes > Mycobacteriales > Mycobacteriaceae > Mycobacterium > Mycobacterium sp. DHQP2018-32-09. The sequence continues at coordinate 48,767 of NZ_JBYVYK010000038.1, forward strand.
AGCAGCTGCAGGTGGTGCTGTTTGACGAACTCGAGATGCCGAAGACCAAGCGCACCAAGACCGGCTACACGACCGATGCCGACGCGCTGCAGACGCTGTACGACAAGACCGAGCACCCGTTCCTGCAGCATCTGCTGGCCCACCGCGACGCGACGCGGCTCAAGGTCACCGTCGACGGGTTGCTCAACGCGGTGGCCTCCGACGGTCGCATCCACACCACGTTCAACCAGACCATCGCGGCCACGGGCCGACTCTCCTCCACCGAGCCGAACCTGCAGAACATCCCGATCCGCACCGAGGCCGGCCGCCAGATCCGCGACGCGTTCGTCGTCGGCGACGGCTACGCCGAGCTCATGACGGCCGACTACAGCCAGATCGAGATGCGCATCATGGCGCACCTGTCGGGGGACGCGGGCCTGATCGAGGCCTTCAACACCGGTGAGGACCTGCACAGCTTCGTCGCCTCCCGAGCGTTCGATGTCCCGATCGACGAGGTCACCGCCGAGCTGCGGCGACGTGTCAAGGCCATGTCGTACGGGCTGGCGTACGGGTTGAGCGCCTACGGTCTGTCGGCTCAGCTGAAGATCAGCACCGAAGAGGCCAAACAGCAGATGGAGCAGTACTTCGACCGGTTCGGCGGCATCCGCGACTACCTGCGCGACGTCGTGGACCAGGCGCGCAAGGACGGCTACACCTCGACGGTGTTCGGCCGCAGGCGCTATCTGCCCGAACTGGACAGCAGCAACCGCAACGTCCGCGAAGCGGCCGAGCGCGCCGCCCTGAACGCCCCCATCCAAGGCAGCGCCGCCGACATCATCAAGGTCGCGATGATCAACGTCGACGCCGCGATCAAGGAGGCGGGTCTGCGATCGCGCATCCTGCTGCAGGTGCACGACGAGCTGCTGTTCGAGGTCGCCGACGGCGAGCGAGACGCGCTGGAGCAGCTCGTCCGCCGGCAGATGGGCGGCGCATACCCGCTGGACGTGCCGCTGGAGGTCTCGGTGGGTTACGGCCGGTCCTGGGACGCCGCCGCGCACTGAGGCCTGCGACGCCCCGACGGTTCAGTGCGGGGCACCGACGCGGGTGCGGTGTTCGTGGGAGATCAGCTCCCGAGGTCCGGTGGGCAGCCGCCAGTGGAACGTGATGGCTGCCAGCCGCAGCAGGGTTGCCACCAGCGAGCCCACGACGACGCCCAGCCATTGCGAGCCCGCGTGGTCGACGAGCACGTAGATCACCGAGCCCAGGATGGCGGGCGCCGCGTACATGTCGTCGGGTCCCATCACCATGGGTACGTCGCGGGCAACCACGTCGCGCAGGACGCTGCCCGCGACGGCCGTCACCATGCCCAGCAGGGCGGCGGCGAACCAGCTGGCGCCGTGGTCGACGGAGATGGCCGCACCCGACGTGGCGAAGAAGCCCATGCCGAGCGCGTCGAGGATCAGGACCAGCTGCGTCAGACGGATCACGACCTTGGCGAACACCGTGGTGACGATCGACACGGCGACGCACAGCGTGACGTCGGGCCACCGCTGCAGCGACGTCGGTGGATCGAGACCCAGCAGCACGTCGCGCATGACGCCACCACCGATGCCGGTGAGCACGCCGAGCACGGCGATCCCGAACAGGTCGAAGCCCTTGCGCACGCCCACCACGGCCCCGGAGGCCGCCAGGACGGCGATACCCGCGTAGTTGACGATGTGTTGGAGCACATCGCCGGACGGTACGGCCGTCGTCTGCCAACGGCCTGACAGACCGCTGTCAGGGTTGGCCGCTCCGCGGCGTCTCCGCCGCGGTCGGCCTCACACCGGAATGCGGTATGTCGCAAGCCATTGCAGTGCGGGCGCGGCGGCGCGGGCGGCGTGCACGGCAGAGAGTTCCTCGACCAACAGGGCCTGCACCCGGGCGTCGGAGAATCCCCGGTCGATGCGGTCGCGCACGAAGGCCAGCTCGACCACCTGCGCGGCGAACGTCCGGACCCGCTTGGCGGGATCCTTGCCGTGATGGCGGCGCACCTCGGCGATGGCCAGCTTCCGCGTGCGCAGCGCTCCGAGCCAGCTCGCCTCGTTGGCGGTGATGATGCCGGCGGCGACCATCCCGGGCAGCTTCTGCGCCACCACGTGCTGTTCCCGTCGCCGTCCGTGCAGTGCGAGCCCGATGCCGAGGACGAAGATCGGCACCATCCAGAGCACGTACACGCCGACGTAGGCGCCGACGCCGAGCAGCGACGACCCGTTCCACAGGCCGTGCATGACGACGGCGCCCAGATAGCCGAGCACGACGAGGCCGACCCGGGACGGCCGGCTGCGGTGCTGCATGGCCGCCCACACGCCGATCGCGGTCATCGTCGTGAACAGCGGGTGGGCGAACGGGGCCATGATCAGCCGCATGGCCGCGGTGACCAGCGAGTCGCCCACCGAGGATCCGTCGCCGATGTACAGGATGTCCTCCAGCCAGGCGAACCCGGCGGCCGTCAAACCCGCGTACACCAGGCAATCGGTGAGCGAGTTCATCTCGTGCCGGCGCCGGCCGGTCAGCATGAGCAGCAGGAAGGCGCCCTTGGCGGCCTCCTCGATGACCGGGGCCCCCACGACGAGCGAGACCCAACTCACCCCGCCCGTCTGCGCGGCTCCCGGGTTGACGTAGGTGTCGAGCCACACGCCCAGCACGATCGACGCGACGACGGCCACCGAGGCGCCCCACAGGAACGCCAGGACGAGCAGTCGGGGTGGTTCGGGTTCCCAGCGGTCCAGCCACACGTAGGTCAGCACCACCACGGCGATGGCCACCGTGGAGGTGACGAACCCGATCGCGGTGCCCACGGGGTTCACCGCCGTCAGTCCGATCACGATGAGTCCGGTGAGCAGCCCCAGCAGGACGAGCACGGCGATCGGTGCCCCGACCTCGTGCACGCGGCGTCGGAATGCGGGCGTCGGGGGCCGAGGCGGCTGGGGCGGGTGCGTCGCCGGTGGGGGGTGCACGACCAGTAACCTAGCGTCGTCGGGGCTGCGAAACGCCGCCTGAGGGGACCGGGTTTGTCCTGCGTCTACCAAGGCGAGTAGTCTCGACGGGTACCTGTGTGCGTCACCACGCGTGGCGCGGGTTCGTCCCACCGCAGGTGCAGCGCAGTACCCGGCGTCATCACCATCTTGCGCCGAACCAAGAATACGTCCCGTTCCTTCGATCAAACCTGTCCGGAGCCACCCACCACATGCCAAGCCCCTCCGTCACCTCGCCGCAAGTAGCCGTCAACGACATCGGCTCGGCTGAGGACTTTCTCGCCGCCATCGACAAGACGATCAAGTACTTCAACGATGGCGACATCGTCGAAGGGACCATCGTCAAGGTGGACCGCGACGAGGTCCTGCTCGACATCGGTTACAAGACCGAAGGCGTCATCCCGTCTCGCGAACTCTCGATCAAGCACGACGTCGACCCCGCTGAGGTCGTTTCCGTGGGCGACGAGGTCGAGGCCCTGGTCCTCACCAAGGAGGACAAGGAAGGCCGTTTGATCCTGTCCAAGAAGCGCGCTCAGTACGAGCGCGCCTGGGGCACGATCGAGGAACTCAAGGAGAAGGACGAGGCCGTCAAGGGCACCGTCATCGAGGTCGTCAAGGGTGGCCTCATCCTCGACATCGGCCTGCGCGGCTTCCTGCCCGCATCCCTGGTCGAGATGCGCCGCGTCCGCGATCTGCAGCCCTACATCGGCCGCGAGATCGAGGCCAAGATCATCGAGCTGGACAAGAACCGCAACAACGTGGTGCTGAGCCGCCGCGCCTGGCTGGAGCAGACCCAGTCCGAGGTGCGCAGCGAGTTCCTCAACCAGCTGCAGAAGGGCGCCATCCGCAAGGGTGTCGTGTCCTCGATCGTCAACTTCGGCGCGTTCGTCGATCTGGGCGGCGTCGACGGCCTGGTGCACGTCTCCGAGCTGTCGTGGAAGCACATCGATCACCCGTCCGAGGTCGTCCAGGTGGGCGACGAGGTCACGGTCGAGGTGCTCGACGTCGACATGGACCGCGAGCGTGTGTCGCTCTCGCTGAAGGCCACGCAGGAAGATCCGTGGCGGCACTTCGCCCGGACGCACGCGATCGGTCAGATCGTGCCGGGCAAGGTCACCAAGCTGGTGCCGTTCGGTGCGTTCGTCCGCGTCGAGGAGGGCATCGAGGGCCTGGTGCACATCTCGGAGCTGTCCGAGCGCCACGTCGAGGTGCCGGATCAGGTGGTCCAGGTCGGCGACGACGCGATGGTCAAGGTCATCGACATCGACCTGGAGCGTCGCCGGATCTCGCTGAGCCTCAAGCAGGCCAACGAGGACTACACCGAGGAGTTCGACCCGTCGAAGTACGGCATGGCCGACAGCTACGACGACGCGGGCAACTACATCTTCCCCGAGGGCTTCGACGCCGACACCAACGAGTGGCTCGAGGGCTTCGAGAAGCAGCGTGACGAGTGGGAGGCCCGGTACGCCGAGGCCGAGCGTCGCCACAAGATGCACACTGCGCAGATGGAGAAGTTCGCCGCCGCCGAGGCCGAGGCGGCCAGCCGTCCCGCGTCCACCGGCACGACGTCGCGTGGCGACGAGCCGCAGGGCGGCACGCTCGCCAGCGATGCCCAGCTCGCCGCATTGCGCGAGAAGCTCGCCGGCAGCGCCTAGGTAGTTCAGCGTCGAACGCCCCGACCCTCTGGGTCGGGGCGTTCGTCGTGTGCGGTCGATCGCGTGCACACATGGCTAATTGACAATGATTTTCACTTACTGTGAGACTGCTGGGCATGTCGACCAAGCAAGCCCTGGCCATGGTGTCCCTGGCGCTCCTCGCCGTCGCGTGCGGCGCCGACGGTGACACCGACGGCGCTGCGACTGCAGCCCCTTCGACGTCCGCCACGACGGCCCCACCCGTCGAACGCGGCTCGGCCACACCACGTCTCGCGCTGAGCTACGACGGCGGGCTGCTGGTGTACGACGCCCGCACCCTCGGCAAGATCGCCGACATGCCCGTCGACGGCTTCACGCGCCTGAACGCCGCGGGCAACGGCAGGCACGTATTCGTCTCTCGAGCAGGCGGATTCGGCGTCCTCGACATGGGGACCTGGACCCAGGCGCACGGCGACCACGGCCACTACTACACCGCGCAACCCGCCATGACGGATCTGAGCTTCGGCGGCGCGGAACCCGGACACGTCGTGCCGCACGACGGTGCCATCACGCTGTTCAGTGACGGCACCGGCCAGGTCGACGTCCTCGACCCCGATGCGCTGCTGGCAGGCAAGCCCGCGCAGGTGAAGACCCTGAGCCGCCCCGCCCATCACGGCGTCGCCGTGTCCCGCGCCGACGGCACTGTCGTGGTCAGTGTCGGCGATGCCGAGAAACGCACCGGTGCAACGATTCTCGATGCCAACGGCGCCCCGCTGGCCACCGCCGAGCAATGCCCGGGCGTGCACGGTGAGGCGGCCGCCGCCGACGGCGTGCTGACGCTCGGGTGCCAGGACGGAATCCTGATCGTGCGCGGCAACGACATCCGCAAGGTGGCCAGCCCGGACGCCTACGGCCGCATCGGCAATCAGGCAGGCAGCGACGAGTCCCCGGTGGTGCTGGGCGACTACAAGACCGACCCCGACGCCGAGGTGGAGCGCCCCCGCCGATTCACGCTGACGGACACGGCCACCGGCACCATCCGAGTGGTCCCCATCGACGCCAGCTACAGCTTCCGGTCCTTGGATCGCGGACCCGAGGGGGAGGCCGTCATCCTCGGTACGGACGGCTTCCTGCACGTGTTCGACCCGGTGAGCGCCGCCCGGGTGGCGCACGTACCGGCCATCGGTGCGTGGACCGAACCCGACGAGTGGCAGTCTCCGATGCCCAACCTGCACGTACAGGACGGCATCGCCTACGTCAGCGATCCGAACGCCAAGAAGCTGGTGGCGGTGAACCTCGCCTCGGGCGAGAAGGTGGCGCAGGCCGATCTGCCGCAGCCGACCATCGAGCTGACCGGTGTCGAGGGCTGAGGCCACCGCCTGACAGACTGGCGGCGTGCTGCGAATCGGTCTGTCCGGCGGTATCGGCGCCGGCAAGTCAACGGTGTCTGCGACGTTCTCGGAGCTGGGCGGCATCGTGGTCGACGGTGACGTCATCGCCAGGGAGGTGGTGGAACCGGGCACCGAGGGCTTGGCGAGTCTGGTCGCCGCCTTCGGCGAAGGGATCCTGCGCCCCGACGGGGCGCTGGACCGTCCGGCGCTCGCGGCGATCGCCTTCGGCGACGATGAGAAGCGCGCCACGCTCAACTCCATCGTGCATCCGCTGGTGGGCAAGCGGCGCGCCGAATTGATCGCAGCCGCGCCCCACGATGCGGTGATCGTCGAGGACATCCCGCTGCTCGTCGAATCGCAGATGGCGCCGTTGTTCCCACTGGTCGTCATCGTGCACGCGGACGAGGACGTGCGCGTCGCGCGGCTGGTCGAACACCGCGGCTTCTCCGAGGCCGACGCCAGGGCGCGGATCAAGGCGCAGGCCACCGAGGAGCAGCGCCGCGCGGTGGCCGACGTGTGGCTGGACAACGCGGGCACCGCCGACGACCTGGCGGACGCGGCTCGCCGCCTGTGGCACGACCGCATCGCGCCGTTCGCCCGCAACCTCGAGGCGGGCCAACCCGCGCGTCGGCCGCCCGTGGTGGTGCCTGCCGACGCCACGTGGCCGGCTCAGGCGCAGCGCATCCTGGCCCGGCTGGCCACCGCGTGCGGGCACCGGGCATCGCGCATCGACCACGTCGGTTCCACCGCCGTCGCCGGACTGGACGCCAAGGACGTCATCGACGTCCAGATCACCGTCGCGTCGCTCGACGTCGCCGACGACCTCGCGGAGCCGCTGCGCGCCGCCGGGTATCCCAAGCTGCCATACGACGCGGACACGCCGCACGACGGTGGCGACTGGCGCAAGCGGCTGTACGCGTCGGCCGACCCCGGCAGGCCCACCAACGTGCACGTGCGCGTCGACGGCTCATCCGGTCAGCGGTTCGCCCTGCTCTTCCGGGACTGGCTGCGGGCCGACGCCGACGTGCGCGCCGAGTACGTGGCGCTCAAGCGCGAGGTGTCCGCCCAGGGCCATGCCGACATGGCCGCCTACGCCGAGGCCAAGGAACCGTGGTTCGCCGGGGCCTACGGTCGAGCGCTGCAGTGGGCCGAGCGCACGGGCTGGCAACCCTGACGCGTCAGGTCGCAGGAGGCGGCGCCGCGGGGCCGGCGGGCGCCGGGGGTTCGGCGGGCGGCGGCACCGCTGCCGGGCCGCCGTCGGTGGACTCGGTGTTGCCGGTGGGGAAGTTGGTCACGGAGCCGCAGCTCAAGACGCCATAGCCGGGATCGTTGCGCTGGGGCGTGAGCCGTGGTGCCACGAACTGGTCGGCCTGGGCCACGATCTGGTCGTCGACGAGGATCTCGCAGTGCAGGCTCGCCGAGTACGGCCACTGGATCGACACCTGCATGCCGGCCTGCTGCGGGTCGGTGACGACCCCGGTGGCCTCGAAGGTGCGTCCCGGCACCATCGTGGGCGTGGCGGTGTTGAAGTCGGTGTCCGAGAGCCGGTAGGTGATCGCCGCGCCGCGAGACACGCCGTCGACGCGTGCGCGGTACACCACGTTGTGTGGTCCGGCATCGTGTGGTCCGGCATCGTGTGGTCCGGCATCGTGTGGTCCGGCATCGTGTGGTCCGGCATCGACCGGGGCCTGGCCCGCCGGCGGCGGGTCCTGGGGGAGCCCGGCACCGTCCGGCTGGACGGTGGGGGCGGGCGGCGGAGTCTCGGGATCCGCCAGCGCGGTCGGTGCCCCGTGCAGGGCGCCGAACGCCACGACGGCGGTGGCGGAGGCCACCAGCCATGCGCGTTTGCTAGCACTCATGATCGAAGACCTTACGCCGAGTGCCAGGTCAGGGGCATTTCGGTGGTCGCCAACCAGCGGCCCAGATCGTAGTCGTACCTGGTCAGGGCCTCGACGGTGGCAACGGCGGTGTGCAGGGCGCGCTGGGCCGCCGCGACGTCCAACAGCCCGGCGCGCACCGCCTCGAGCAGTTCGTCGACGTCGGTGACCGTGACGTCGCGACCCGTGCGGACCACCAGGTCCACGTAGTGGTCCTCGGCGTGCCAGACGTCGCCGTCGACCGTCACGTCGACGACGTCGAGGTAGAAGTCCTGGTCGCGCTCGTGGCCTGGACTGAAGTGGAAGATCGTCGCGCGCAGGTGCAGCGCGGGAAGTAGCCAGGATTGCAGGTAGTGGAACTGTGCCCGGCCCGGTGTCGGCCGCGCCATGTACAGTCCCCACGGCTCGACGGAGTAGACGTCGACGTCGCGCACGATGCCCTTGGGGTCGGTGTTCGTGCGGTTGGCCACGTCGAACGTCTCGCGTTTCGGCGGGTGAATGGCGGCCACGGCGTCACGGTATCGCGCGCCGCGGGGCAATGCGGCGTTCGTCTCCCGCACTGCGCTCGACCCTTGTCGGAGGCCGTGCTTAACCTGGTAACCATGGCCTTCGCGACAGAACACCCGGTCCTCGCGCATTCCGAGTACCGCCCGGTCGACGCGATCGTGCGGTCGGGTGCCGAGTTCACGGTCGTCAGCGAGTACGAGCCGGCCGGTGACCAACCGGCCGCCATCGAGGAACTGGAACGCCGGATCAGGGCGGGGGAGCGCGACGTCGTGCTGCTGGGTGCCACCGGTACCGGCAAGTCGGCCACCACGGCGTGGCTCATCGAGCGGCTGCAGCGCCCCACGCTGGTGATGGCGCCCAACAAGACGCTTGCCGCGCAGTTGGCCAACGAGTTGCGAGAGATGTTGCCCAACAACGCCGTCGAGTACTTCGTGTCGTACTACGACTACTACCAGCCCGAGGCGTACATCGCACAGACCGACACCTACATCGAGAAGGACAGCTCGATCAACGACGACGTCGAGCGGCTGCGCCACTCGGCCACGTCCAGCCTGCTGTCCCGGCGCGACGTCGTGGTGGTGGCGTCGGTGTCGTGCATCTACGGCCTGGGCACGCCGCAGTCGTACATGGATCGGTCGGTCGAGCTGCAGGTGGGCCAGGAGGTGCCACGCGACGCGCTGCTGCGGCTGCTCGTCGACGTGCAGTACACCCGCAACGACATGGCGTTCACGCGCGGCACGTTCCGGGTGCGCGGCGACACCGTGGAGATCATCCCGTCCTACGAGGAACTGGCGGTGCGCATCGAGTTCTTCGGCGACGAGATCGAGGCGCTGTACTACATGCACCCGCTCACCGGTGACGTCATCCGGCAGGTGGACTCGTTGCGCGTGTTCCCCGCCACGCACTACGTCGCGGGACCGGACCGGATGGCCAAGGCCATCTCCAGCATCGAGGCCGAACTCGAGGAGCGGCTGACCGAACTGGAAGGGCAGGGCAAGCTGCTGGAGGCGCAGCGGTTGCGGATGCGCACCAACTACGACCTGGAGATGATGAAGCAGGTCGGATTCTGCTCGGGCATCGAGAACTACTCGCGGCACATCGACGGGCGCGGGCCGGGTACGGCGCCGGCGACCCTGCTCGACTACTTCCCCGAGGACTTCCTGCTCGTCATCGACGAATCGCACGTCACGGTGCCGCAGATCGGCGGCATGTACGAGGGCGACATGTCCCGCAAGCGCAACCTGGTGGACTTCGGGTTCCGCCTGCCGTCGGCCGTCGACAACCGCCCGCTGACGTGGGAGGAATTCGCCGACCGCATCGGGCAGACCGTCTACCTGTCGGCGACGCCGGGATCCTATGAACTCAGCCAGGCCGGCGGCGAGTTCGTCGAGCAGGTGATCCGCCCGACGGGCCTGGTCGATCCACAGGTCATCGTCAAGCCCACCAAGGGGCAGATCGACGACCTGATCGGCGAGATCCGCACCCGCACCGAACGCGACGAGCGGGTGTTGGTCACCACGCTCACCAAGAAGATGGCCGAGGACCTCACCGACTACCTCCTCGAGACCGGCATCCGGGTGCGGTACCTGCACTCGGAGGTCGACACGCTGCGCCGCGTGGAACTGCTGCGGCAGCTGCGGCTCGGCGAATACGACGTGCTGATCGGCATCAACCTGCTTCGTGAGGGTCTGGACCTGCCGGAGGTGTCGCTGGTGGCGATCCTCGACGCGGACAAGGAGGGCTTCCTGCGGTCGCCGCGCAGTCTCATTCAGACCATCGGCCGCGCGGCACGCAACGTGTCCGGCGAGGTGCACATGTACGCCGACACCATGACCGACTCGATGAAGCAGGCCATCGACGAGACGGAACGACGGCGCGCCAAGCAGATCGCCTACAACACCGAGCACGGCATCGACCCGAAGCCGCTGCGGAAGAAGATCGCCGACATCCTGGACCAGGTGTACCGCGAGGCGGACGACTCCGAGACCGTCGAGGTCGGGGGATCGGGCCGCAACGCCTCCCGCGGCAGGCGCGCGCAGGGCGAGCCCGGCCGGGCCGTGAGCGCGGGCGTCTACGAGGGCCGCGACACGAAGTCGATGCCGCGCGCCGAACTCGCCGACCTGATCAAGGATCTCACCGCCCAGATGATGGCGGCCGCCCGCGACCTGCAGTTCGAACTCGCGGGCCGCATTCGCGACGAGATCGCCGACCTGAAGAAGGAACTGCGCGGCATGGACGCCGCGGGCCTGAAGTGAGCTTGACCTCGAGTGCGGTTGAGTTCGTAGTGTCTCGGCCATGACGCAGACGGACGAGGTCGTCACCGGTGGTTGGCGGGAGTTGTTGGGCCCGAAGCACCTTGGTGCGGCCACGGTCCTCGCCGGTGGCGTCGCGCTCTACGCCACCAACGAGTTCCTGACCAACAGCCTGCTGCCCAGCACGGTCGCCGAGATCGGCGGCGAGCGGCTCTACGCCTGGGTCACCACGGTGTACCTGGTGGCGTCGGTGGTCTCGGCGACCACGGTCAGTGCCGTGCTCTCGCGCCTGGGTGCGCGCGGGGCGTACCTGTGTGCGCTGACGGTCTTCGCCGCAGGCAGCCTCGGATGTGCCGCGGCCCCGACCATGGAACTGCTCCTGGTCGGACGGGTGGTGCAGGGCGGCGCGGGTGGGCTGCTCGCCGGTCTGGGATACGCGGTGATCAACACCGCGCTTCCGCCGTCACTGTGGACCAGGGCGTCGGCGCTGGTGTCGGCGATGTGGGGAGTGGGCACGCTGCTGGGCCCCGCAACGGGTGGCCTGTTCGCGCAGTACGCCTCGTGGCGCTGGGCGTTCGCGCTGCTGGCGGTGCTCACCGTCGCCATGGTGGTGCTGGTGCCGTTCGCGCTGCCGGGCCGCCGCCCCGGCACCGGGACCCGAGATCGCATCCCGGTGCGGTCGCTGGTCCTGCTCGGCGCGGCGGCACTGGCGATCAGCGCGGCGGGCATCCCGCGGTCCACGGCGGTCACGGTGACGCTGCTGGCCGCCGGTCTCGTGCTCGTGGCGGCCTTCCTGGTCGTGGATCGGCGGGGGACCGCGGCGGTGCTGCCGCGCAGTGCGTTCGGGTCGGGACCGTTGAAGTGGATGTACCTGACGTTGGGCATCCTGATGGCGGCCACCATGGCGAACATGTACGTGCCACTGTTCGGGCAACGGGTGGTCGGGCTCGTCCCGGTGGTGGCCGGGTTCCTGGGCGTGGCGCTGGCCGTGGGGTGGACCGTGGGGGAGATCTTCAGCGCGTCGCTGCGCCGCCGCCGCGTCATCGCCCGGTTGGTCGTCAGCGCCCCGGTGATCGTGGCCGCCGGATTGGCCGCCGCGGCCGCCGCCCAGGGTGTCGCCGCCGACGCGTGGCTGGTGGTCGCATGGGTGCTGTCGTTGTGCGTCACGGGCGTCGGGGTGGGCCTCGCCTGGCCGCACCTGTCGGCGTGGGCCATGGGCGCCGTCGACGACCCGGTGGAGGGCCGTCGGGCGGCAGCCGCCATCAGCACCGTGCAGTTGATCTGCGGCGCCGTCGGTGCGGGGCTGGCCGGGATCGTCGTCAACGCCACCGCACCCGACGTGGGCGCCTCGGCGCACTGGACGTTCGCGCTGTTCGCCGCGGTGGCACTGCTGGGCCTGACGGCGTCGTGGCGGGCGGCCCGCGGGCAAGGGTGAGGCGCGGGCGGCGCCGTCAGTCCGGGTCGTCGTCAGTCCGGGTCGTCGTCAGTCCGGGTCGCCGTCAATCTGGGTCGTCGTCAGTCCGGGTCGTCGTCGAGCTGCCGGACGGCCGTCACGCCGTCGACTGCGGCAAGCACGCTGGGCGCGTTGAGGATTCCGTTGCCCGAGAGCGTCAGGACGGCCCCGGACTCCCCGGGCGGGGCCCCAAGGGGTTCCTCGCCGCGGTCGGTGGTCAGTTCGGTGAGCTGCCACCGGCGACGTTCGCACGCCTGCAGTAGCCGCGTGAGCGACCCGCCGCCCGTGGTGTAGGTGACGTGGACGCGGATCGAGCCGGCGAGCCGCGACGCGAGGCGCCGGGCCAGCGGCATGAAGCCGAGCACGATCGCGAAGTGCATGGCGGTGACGGTGCAGGCCAGCAGCAGCAGGCCCGCGCCCGCGGCCATGCCGATGGCCGCGGACTCCCACACCGCGGCGGCCGTGGTCAGACCGTGGACCGATCCGCGCCGGAAGATGATGATGCCGGCACCCAGAAAGCCGATGCCGGAGACGATTTGGGCCGCGACCCGCGAGGGATCGACCACGACGAGCCCGGCGTCGAGGACGTCGAAGAAGCCGTACTTGCTCACCAGCAAGATGAGCGCCGACGCGGTGCCCACGATGGTCTGGGTGCGCAGCCCGGCGCTCTTACCCTGGACCTCGCGTTCGAGCCCGATGAGGGCGGTGAGGGCGAACGCGGCGAGGAGTTCGACGAGCTGACGCGTGCCCTGCCCCGGCCCGCCGAAGAACGGCGCGTCGGCCGCCAACTGCAACATGGGGTCAACGTAGCGTCTCCGGCCGCCACGCGATCACCGATCACGGTGAGCGAAACCATCGTGTGGCCTCGATGCGGCTGGCATGGTTCACGTCAGCGCGGGTGTGGCTGAGTGGCTAGGCACCGGCCTGCAAAGCCGTCTACACGGGTTCGAATCCCGTCACTCGCTCGCACGAGCCCACGTGGCTCGACTCGATCGTGTTGCGGTGGCGCCGCTTTGGCGTCACGGCGCACGATCGGTCGGTCCCGTGGGACTCGACGCCCGCCAGGTCAGTCGTCGATGCCCAGCGTCCACCCGATGACCTGGTTCAACCGGATGCACGCGTGCTGCCGGTGCAGGGCTGGCACTCCGGGAAGCCGGTAGTGCGCGTCCTCCAGGTACATGTGGCGCGACAGGATCCACCGTGAGGTCGTGGTCCCGTGCAGCCGGAACTCGTGGTGGTCGGCGTCGATGGCGCGGTTGATCCGGTCGGCGGTCTCCTCGAACGTGGTGGCGGCGAACTCGTCGTCGTGCGCGGGCAGTGCGCCGTCGTTGGCGGCGACGGCGAATTCGCGGAACGTCTCGGCCATGGCGCGGTAGAAGGACTGGCTGCTGATCACCCGCCCGGTCACCGCGCTGCCATGGAGGAACAACGTGATGGGCGTCCCCATGGCCGAGCCGCCGACGTCGGCGGAGTCCACCAGCGTCTGCAACAACCGGTCCGGGGCTGCGTAGTAGTCCGCGGTCTTCGTCAGGTCCTCGTAGAACTTGGTGGTGTCACTGACCTTTGCGGGGCTGCCCGGCGCCTCGCCGCGGGGCGCGTCGTTCGTCGTCACCCGACCATCGTCTCAGCGTCACTCGCGCCCGCACTACGGTACCGGCAAAATTTGCGATATCACACATCTCACACAGGCCCCAGGGGCCACGCTCGAGACAGTGGTGGGAGGTTCCTATCCGGCGGGGGCCGGACCCGGCGCGGGACCCGAGCCGGCGGCACCGGGCGCCGGGGGCGCGCTCGACGGCGGCGGTCCGGACGAGGCGCCGGGGTTCAGCTGGGAGCCCAGGATCGACATGAGCGGACCCAGCGCTCCCGGCGGCGGCGAGCCGGGCGGCGGCGGGCACTGGCTCTGCGAGCAGTCGGTCATGGTCCACGTCTGGCAGTCGCTCGTGGTGAACGTCGTGTCGGTGGGATCGATGACGATGACCGGCGAGCGCTTGGTCAAGCCGTTGTCGACCACCTTGTCCCCGGCCGTGCGCTTCCAGTAGCAGGCGCTGCCGTTGAGGGGGCCGGCAGAGGTGTAGGCACCGGGCATGACGTCGGTGCCGACCTTGAACGTGCCGTTGCCCTCGATGGAGTTCTTGGGCGCGGGGGCCGGGACCGGCGTGGTGGGATCTGCCGCGGCAACCCCGCCGGACAGCACGAACCCCGCGGCCGCCACGACGGCGGCCGCCGACGCGGTGATCGTTGCCTTGGTGGACCTCATGGGGAGCCAGTTTAGCCCACCTAACGACCGATGCCGGTCGCGTGCTGGCCAGATGGCCGCCGGGGGGCGTGCCCAGCGACGATTTCCGAATGGGCACCGCCGCGCATCGGTTGCATAACTGCCTCGTCTGCCACTTGTGCACCAGGGGTAACCGGATAGGTTCGTGCGCATGCGCGTGTCGGCGGCCGTCATCGCCATGACGACCGCGGGCGTCCTCTGCCCAGCCGTCGCCCTGGCTCCCGTCGTCGTGGCCGCGCCCAGCCCGGGGGTGCCGTGCATGGACATCGTCCAGCAACTGGCAGCAGCACCGCCGCCGGCACCCGCCGACGTGCAGGCCGCACTGGTCAACGCCGTGCCACCCCCGCCGCCGGCACCCCTTCCCGCGCTACCCCCACCTGCGCCACCCCTTCCCGCGCCACCCCTGGACGTCGTGACCCCCGCGCTCGCCCCGGCGGCGCCACTCTCCGAGGCCGCGGCGCTCCCGCCCGCTGTGGCCGCGCCCCCGGCCGCACCGCTAGATCGGAAGAGCG
>NZ_JBYVYK010000039.1:0-58555 GCF_058148405.1 Mycobacterium sp. DHQP2018-32-09
GGCGGGCGGCGGCGGCAGCTCGGGCGCGGGCGGCGGCGGGGGCACGGGCGCGGCCAGCGGATCGAAGGCCGGCGGCACCTGGCCGTTGAGATCGGGGTTGTCGAGCGCCTGGGGAGCTTCCTCGGCGGGCACGTTGCGCGGCGTCGCGGACGACAGGCCCCGGCCGCACACCGGCCAGGCACCCTTGCCCTGCGTGGCGAGGACGCGCTCGGCGACGGCGATCTGCTCGTCCTTGGTGGCGAGGTGTGCAGCGGGGGCGTACTCACCGCCGCCGTGGCCCGACCAGGTACCCGGCGAGAACTGCAGGCCGCCCTGATAGCCGTTGCCGGTATTGATGGCCCAGTTGCCACCGGATTCGCACGAGGCGACCCGGTCCCATTCGCCATCGGTCGCGGCGCCGGCGTGGCCTGCCAGTGCGAGGCTGCCACCGCCGATGACAGCGCCCGTGAAGGCGACCTTGGCCACGGTTACTGCTGACGTCGACGTAGTCGCCTTGCGGTGCCGTCCACTCATGCGTGCAGAAAATCCTCTCGTCTGCGCCTGCGAGGTCAGCTGTCGGGTTCGGGCGGGAGAGGTTGCCCGGCCGGCACGGATGCCGGCTTCACCCCAAGGAACCGGTGTTCTCGGCTCCTGGTCCTTCGTGCGGTGGACCGGTGGGTCCCCCACTTCCATCCTGTTGGTCGTTCGTCGCCATCCCCGACGGATGGAACTCGGCGCTGCCGGGAATGACCGGTCACTCGATAGGGGCCGAGCGACTCGAGATCCGACCGTAACGGGTGGCGGCGATCCCGTCACCTTTGGCTGATCTCGGCGTTTTCACAGCCAGCAAATATTGAGAGGACTTTAAAGGTCCAGGAATTTGCGCCGTTTTCGCAGGAGTGGTCCCGCCGTTCAACCCCCTGGGGCCAGTTCGTGACCGTTTCGTTATGTGATGCAAATCACGATTACCCGCCGGCGAAAGGCGGTAAGACATCGACCGTCTGCAGCGTTCTCAGGCCGCTCGACCGGTCCCGCACCGCCACGCCGTCCTGCAGGTAGGAACACCGCGCCAGCACGCGCGCCAACTCCGCGTCCCGCGTCTCCAGGAGTGCCACCAGGTCGGCGATCGTGGCGCCGGGCGGCAGTTCCACCATCTCGTCGTCGACGCCCGCCGCGGCGCGCGCGGCGGCGAAGTAGCGGACGGTGACGCGCACGCCCTCAGCCACCGATGGCGCTCATCGGTCGCGATGGCTGGACGAAGCCGGGCTCGTTGATGCCGTGCCCCGCCGCCTTGCCCCACATGGCCGCCCGCCACGCCGCCTCGACCGCGTCGTCGCCGGCGCCGCCCCGGAGCAGGCCCCGCAGGTCCGTCTCCGTCTGCGCGAACAGGCAGTTCCGTACCTGGCCGTCGGCGGTCAGGCGCGTACGGTCGCACGCCGCGCAGAACGCGTCGGACACCGAGGCGATGATGCCGACCGTGGCCGTGCCGCCGTCGACGCGCCACAGGGCGGCCGGCGCCGAGCCGCGGGGCTCGGGGTCGGGCTCCAGGTCGAAGTCGCGGCGTAGTGCGGCGAGGATCGCGTCCGCCGTCAGGCTGCGGTCACGTTGCCACTGATGGTCGGCGTCGAGTGGCATCTGCTCGATGATGCGCAGCTGATAGCCGTTGGCGAGGCAGAACCTCAGCAGCGCGGGTGCGTCGTCGAGTCCGGTGGTGGGGTCCAGCACGGCGTTGACCTTGATCGGTCCGAGCCCGGCGGCGGCGGCGGCCGCCAGCCCGTCGACGACGTCGGTGAGCCGGTCGCGACGCGTGATGCGCGCGAACCGCTCCGGGTCGACGGTGTCCAGTGAGACGTTCACGCGGTCGAGGCCCGCGGCACGCAGCCGCTGCGCTCGGCGGGCGAGCCCGATGCCGTTGGTGGTCAACGCGATCCGTGGCCGCGGGTGTAGCGCAGCCGCGGCGGCCACCGCAGCCTCGAGCGTGCGCGCCACCAACGGTTCGCCCCCGGTGAACCGCACGTTGGTGACGCCGAGGCGGGTGACGGCGATCCGCAGCAGCCGCGCCAGCTCGTCGGCCGTCAGCAGCTCGTCGCCGGGCATCCACTCGAGCCCCTCGGCAGGCATGCAGTAGGTGCACCGCAGGTTGCACCGATCGGTGAGCGAGACGCGCAGATCCTTGGCGACGCGACCGAACGTGTCGACCAGCGGCCCGCTGGCCGGCGCCGCCGATCCGGCTCCCGGAGACGTCGCGGGACGGGGCATCGGTACGCCGAGGTCGACGACGCTCAACGTGGGATCCCGTAGCGGTTCTGGGCCGCGTCACCGGTGCCGATGGGCACGATCTCCTTGCCCAGCGGCAGCAGCGACACCGGGATGAGCTTGAGGTTGGCGATGGCGAGCGGGATGCCGAAGATGGTGATCGCCATGGCGATGGCGGACAGTACGTGGCCGATCGCGAGCCAGATGCCCGCCACCAGCAGCCAGATGACGTTGCCGACGAGGGCCCCGGGCCGCGCGCCCGGCTTGTCCACGACGGTGTTGCCGAACGGCCACAGCGCGTAGACGCCGATGCGGAACGCGGCGAACCCGAACGGGATCGTGATGATCAGGACGAAGCACACGATGCCGGCCAGGAAGTAGCCCAGCGCCAGCCACAGGCCGCCGAAGACCAACCAAATGACGTTCAGTATCAGGCGCATCTTCCCTCCAGCGGTGTCTCCAGGCTACCGACCGAAGGGGTCGCTGGTGGCGCGGCCACCCGAGTACCATTGGCTCGTTCGCGTCCTGCCCAGGCGGGACGCTTTAATCATGTGTCCATTACTTCAGCGAGCAGACGAGCGGGTGAACGACAGTGCCGACCGGCAGGGTTAAGTGGTACAGCGCCGAGAAGGGTTACGGCTTCCTGTCGCAGGAGGACGGCGAAGACGTCTACGTCGGCTCGTCCGCGCTCCCCAGCGGCGTCGAGGACTTGAAGGCGGGCCAGAAGGTCGAGTTCGGCATCGCCGCCGGTCGCCGCGGCCCGCAGGCGCTGCAGGTCCGGCTGATCGATCCGCCGCCGAGCCTGGCCAAGGCCCGCCGTGAGGCCGAGCGCCCCGAGCACAAGCACACCCCCGACGAGCTGCACGGCATGGTCGAGGACATGATCACGCTGCTGGAGGGCGCCGTTCAACCCGAGCTGCGCAAGGGCCGCTACCCCGACCGCAAGACCGCCCGCCGGGTGTCCGAGGTGGTCAAGGCGGTCGCGCGCGAACTCGACGCGTAGCGCGTCGATCGGGTCGCGACGGGGAACACTGACGGCGTGGCTTACGTGAACCCCAAGGGCGACTTCGACCGCGACACCACCTACATCACCACCCGCATCACGGCCGACGGCCGCGACGGCTTCCCCGTCGAGCCCGGCCGCTACCGGTTGGTGGTGGCCAGGGCCTGCCCGTGGGCCAATCGCGCGATCATCGTGCGTCGCCTGCTGGGACTGGAGGACGTGCTCTCGATCGGCTTCTGTGGGCCGACCCACGACGAGCGCAGTTGGACCTTCGACCTGGATCCCGGCGGGGTGGACCCGGTGTTGCAGATCCCGCGCCTGCGCGACGCGTACCTGCGTCGGGATCCGGAGTACCCGAAGGGCATCACGGTGCCCGCGATCGTCGACGTGCCGTCGGGTGCCGTGGTCACCAACGACTTCCCGCAGATGACCCTCGATCTGTCGACGGAGTGGTCCGCCTACCACCGGGAGGGCGCACCGCAGCTCTACCCCGAGCCGCTGCGGGACGAGATCGACGAGGTGGCCCAGCGCGTCTACACCGAGGTCAACAACGGCGTCTATCGCTGCGGGTTCGCCGGCTCACAGGAGGCCTACGACAAGGCTTACGACCGACTGTTCGCCGCGCTGGACTGGCTCACCGATCGACTGGGCGGGCAGCGTTACCTGGTGGGTGACACGATCACCGAGGCCGACGTGCGCCTGTTCACGACGCTGGCCCGCTTCGACGCCGTCTATCACGGTCACTTCAAGTGCAACCGGACCAAGCTGTCGGAGATGCCGGTGCTCTGGGCCTACGCGCGGGACCTGTTCCAGACCCCGGGCTTCGGCGACACCGTCGACTTCGTGCAGATCAAGCGGCACTACTACGTGGTGCACACCGACATCAACCCGACGCAGGTGGTGCCCAAGGGGCCAGACCTGTCCAACTGGCTGAGCGCGCACGGTCGAGAAGCCTTGGGCGGCAGACCGTTCGGCGACGGCACGCCGCCGGGCCCGCCGCGTGATGCGGAACGGGTGCCGGCAGGTCACGGCGCGGGATAGCGCAGACCTCGGCTAGGACCACACCGTGCTGATCGACCACTCGGCGTGCGGGAACGGGAACTCGTTGCCCTGCTCGTCGCGGACCAGCGTCGGGAGCATGACCACGAAACCGGTGAGCTTGCCGCGCTTGGCGTCGACCGGCGGAATGGTGACGGCCAGGCGGGTATTGGGTGCGAACTCCTCGACGGACGCCGGGCCCTGATCCTCGTAGGTGCGCAGCAGCAGCCACGGGGCGCGGGCGATCGCGGGTGGCACCGACAGCTGGATCTGGTCACGTGCCGTCAGCCGTAGTTCGCCACCGGCGGCCGACACCTCGCAGGCGTTCAGGTCGTAGACGTCGCAGTAGCGGTACGGGCCGACGCGTACCAGCTGGCCGCGGGTGTACGCGCTGATCTCGGGGCGGTCCGGGCCGGTGTGCCCGGCGCTGAGCCGCCACACCATCACACCGGTCAGTGCCACGGCCACCACGGTGACGGCGGCCAGCATTGCCACGACCTTCTTCACGAGCCTCTTTCTACTTCCGTGTCATCGCCGCGGGGTCGGCAAAACCGCCCTCCTGGCGCGCCAGTACCGGACGGTTGCCACCGAAGCCGGGTATCAACGAGTCGCCGCGATGGCTCACCACCGTCTGCGCGAGGGCGGGGATGAGCACGGCGCTGATGGCGGTGAAGCCCACCCACAGTTCGGTGTACACCAGCACGCCGATGGCGCCGCCGGCCACCCACCCCAACTGCAGCAGCGACTCCGACCGGCCGAACGCCGACGCGCGTGACTCCTCGGGCAGATCGTCTTGCAGCGACGCGTCCAGCGATGCCTTGGCCACCGCGCTGGCCGCCGACGTGATGAGCGTGGCCACCGCCGCGACGTACAGGTTGCCGGTGACCGCCGTCACCACCGCGGCCGCGGTGACCGCGATCGTGGCGCGCACGACGAGGCGGGCCGGGTGCCCGAGCTTGAGCCGGGCCGCGGTGAAGTTGCCGAAGAAGTTCCCGATGCCTGCGGCCGCACCGATCAGACCGAGGATGCGCAGCTGTTCCCATCCGCTGGCGTCGTGCGACTTCGCGACGAACGCGGGGTAGAGGAAGAGGAATCCCACCATCATCTTGATGGTGACGTTGCCCCACAGCGACGTGATGATGTTGCGGCCCAGCGGCTGGCGCACCGACCTCGGGGGTTTGGCCGGCTGGTCGGCCGGCCGGGTCGGTCCGTGATAGCTCAGCGTGGTGGGGACCTCGCCCTCGGTGACCTCGACCCACTTGGGGATGCGCATGGCGGCCACGGCGCCGCAGGCCGTGACGGCGACCATGACGTACAGGGCGCCGGGCAGGTGCACCATCATGAACAGGTATTCGGCTCCCGCGGCGACGGCCCCGCCGGCCATGGTCCCGCCGAGCAGCCCGAACATGGTGAGCCGGGAGTTGACCCGCACCAGGTCGATGGTGGGTGGCAGCACGCGGGGTGTCATGGCGCTGCGGAGCACGCTGAACGACTTGGACAGCACCATGGCCCCCAGCGCGCAGGGATAGAGCACCCACGACGGGAAGCTGCCGTTGCCGTCGTAGTTGGCGATCAAGACCACCGCGAGCGCGGTGCGCAGACCGAACGACAGCGCCAGCGCGACGCGCCTGCCGGTCTGGATCCGGTCCAGTGCCGGGCCGATGAGCGGTGCGATGACCGCGAACGGGGCGATGGTGATGAGCAGGTAGAGCGCGACCTTACCCTTGCTCTCGCCGGAGGCCGCCGCGAAGAACAGCGTGTTCGCCAGGGCCACGGCCATCGCGGAGTCCGCCGCGAAGTTGGCCATCACGGGGTAGGTGAGTGCGGTCAGCCCGGACTTGTCGGCCCCGTCGGCGGTGGCGGCGCGGTGGAACAGCCCGTACATCCGCGACCCCATCTCGCGGCTGCGCTGTGCGGCCGCGCGGGTGACGGTGACGCGCTCGCCGGTGCGGGCACCGTCGTCCCCGCGGGGTGTCGATGCGTAGTGGCGGGACGAGGCCGCGTCGTCGTCGAGCGGCGGCAGCCAGCGGTTGGCGCTGGGAGTGGCCGAGGCGCGGCGGGGCCGCCTGCGCAACCCCTCGTCGCTGGGGTAGTTGGCCATGCCGGGGTGCTCGTCGCCGGCGGGCGGGCGGGGCGGGTGGTAGCGCTCGTCGCGCGGGTCCCCACCGGGGCCGGGGTCGCGACGTGGTCGGCTCACGGACTCGATTGTTCCCCATCGGTCCGACGGGGGCCGGTAGGGCGGTCGGTGTGGCCCTGCCCTCCTCGGATCAGGCAGAATCGACGACGATGGACAGCATGACGGAACCTGCCGATGACCAGGCCGCCGCGGCGTCGCCGGAACCCAGCGCGCCGGACGCCGCGAGCGCCCCGGACGAGCCGGTGACCGCGCCCGAGCAGGACGAGGTGGTCGAGACTGCCGATCCCGTCGGGATTCGCGAGGGATCCGAGACCGTCGAGGTGCCCGGGACCCCCGAGGTGTCCGAGACCGCCGAGGTGTCCGAGACCGTCGAGGTGCCCGAGACCCCGGAGGTGCCCGAGACCGCCGAGGTGTCCGAGACTCCCGAGGTGTCCGAGACCGTCGAGGTGCCCGAGACCCCGGACACGCCCGAGGCCCCCGAGGTGCGTGAGCCGGATGCAGCGGAGCTGGCTCAGCTGGCGGCCGTGCTCGCCGACGCCGTCGACCTGGCCCGTGCCGCGATCGTCGAGGGCGGCGACGAGCGGGACGTGCAGGTGGGTGAGTACCTGGGCGCCACCTTCGACGATCCGACGGCAGCCACCCACCGCTTCCTGGCCGTCATGCCCGGTTACCAGGGCTGGCAGTGGGCCGTCGTGGTGGCCGCCTATCCGGGTGCGTCGCACGCCACCGTGAGCGAGGTCGTGCTGGTGCCGGGCCCGACGGCCTTGTTGGCCCCGGCGTGGGTGCCATGGCAGGAGCGCGTGCAGCCGGGCGACCTGAGCCCGGGCGACCTGCTGGCTCCCGCCGTCGACGATCCGCGGCTGGTGCCGGGCTTCATGTCCTCCGGCGACGACGAACTCGACGAGCTGGCGGCCGAGGTCGGTCTGGGCCGCAAGCAGGTGCTCAGTCAGACCGGCCGCATGGAGGCCGCGCAGCGCTGGTACGACGGCGACTTCGGGCCCGCGTCGGCCATGGCCCGCTCGACCCGGCGGGTGTGTCGCGACTGCGGCTTCTACGTCCCGTTGACGGGCAGCCTCGGCACGGTGTTCGGCGTCTGCACCAACGAGATGTCGGCCGACGCGCACGTCGTGGCCATGGACTACGGCTGCGGCGCCCACTCCGAGACGCCCCAGCCGGCCCGCATCGGCTCGCCGATGTTCGACCCGTTCGACGACGGCGTCCTGGACCTCACCGAATCCTGACACGGCATCCTGACACCGAAT
Organism: Mycobacterium sp. DHQP2018-32-09; assembly: GCF_058148405.1. Taxonomy (NCBI): domain Bacteria; kingdom Bacillati; phylum Actinomycetota; class Actinomycetes; order Mycobacteriales; family Mycobacteriaceae; genus Mycobacterium; species Mycobacterium sp. DHQP2018-32-09. The sequence continues at coordinate 7,676 of NZ_JBYVYK010000039.1, forward strand.
CCCGACGCGGCATCCCGACGCCGGCGCGCCGACGCCGGCGCGCCGACGCCGCGACGCCGCCGTGTCAGGCCTCGGCGGCCATCTTGATGCGCGACAGCGAGTCGTTCATGCCGGCCAGCAGTTCCTGCTCGAAGCTCGGCACACCGCCCATCAGGGTGTTGACCAGGAGGTTCGACACCGGCTTGACGCCGTTCTCGGCGTGCCTGGACTCCACCACTCGCGTGCCGTTCTCGGTGGGATGCAGCTCGTAGCTCCACACGGTGTTGTTCTCCGAGACCCGGAACGCGACCTTGCGTTCGGGCACGTACTCGGTGACCCGGCTGGTGGTGGGCCAGAACAGCGGGCCGCGGCGGTTCAGGTTCACCGTGCGCGCGCCCTGGCGGACGGGCCCCAGCACCTTCATCTTGCGGCACTGCGGGCTCCAGCGCGGCATCTGGCTCAGGTCACCGACCAGCGCCCAGACCTTGGCCGGCGGCGCGGCGATGTCGATCTCGGCTTGCAACAACGGAGCGGCCACTGTTCCTCCATGGATGGTTCTGTCGGGTGTCTCGGCGTCGCGGGTGGTCAGTCCAACCCGACCTGTGCGCCGCGCGCACCGCGCCTCGCCGAGGCACGTTGCCACAGAAAGATCGACGTGCCAAGCACTCCCACCGCCAGACCGGCGATGGTCGTCGGTCGCCAGCCGTGCAGGGCGGGCACGGCGAACGCCGCCACCAGGGCCACCAGCCAGCCCGCGGCGATCGTGATGATCACGGGCCACTGGGCCACCAGCGCACGGGGCAGCGGCGGCGGTTGCGGCTCACCGGCGGTGGTGGCGTCGGACGGGGGAGTGGTCATCGCGACCCAACCTAGCCGATCCGCCGGGCGTCGCTTCCCGGGCTGTGAAACCGCTGTCGGTAGTCTGGTTCGTCGTGAAGGAAGGTGACGCCAGGTTGGCCAGCGATCTGTCCCTGGCCACCCTGCGGCTCGCCCGCCAGCTCCGGTTCCGACGGCCCGATTCGCCGGTGTCGCTGTCGCAGCTCTCGGCGCTGGCCACGCTCACCAAGGAGGGCCCCATGACGCCCGGTGCCCTCGCGGTGCGAGAACGGGTGCGGCCGCCGTCGATGACCCGCGTCATCGCCACCCTCGTCGACGCCGGCCTGGTGGATCGGATGGCGCACCCCGACGACGGGCGCCAAGTGCTGGTGTCGGCGTCGCGCGCGGGCCTCGACCTCGTCGACGCCGAGCGCCAGGCCAGCAAGGAGTGGCTGCAGCAACGGCTGGCCGAGCTGTCGCCCGGACAGCGCGCCGTCCTCGCGGAGGCGGCCACGCTGATGGTCGCCATCGTCGACGAAGGCGCGTGAGCGCCCCGCACGTCGTGGACGTCGACGATCCGGCCGATCCCCGGCTGGACGACTTCCGCGACCTCAACAGCATCGACCGCCGACCGGATCTGCCCAGCGGCAAGGGTCTGGTGATCGCCGAGGGCGTGTTGGTGGTGCAGCGCATGCTGGCGTCGCGGTTCACGCCGCGCGCCTTCTTGGGCACCGACCGCCGGCTCGCCGAGCTGGCCCCCGACCTGACCGCGACGGATGCGCCCTACTACCGGGCCAGTGCCGAGGTGATGGCGGAGGTCGTCGGGTTCCACCTCAACCGTGGCGTGCTGGGGGCGGCGCCGCGACCGCGCGAGCTGACGGTGGCCGAGGTGCTCTCGGGGGCGCGCACGGTGGCCGTGCTCGAGGGCGTCAACGATCACGAGAACCTGGGGTCGATCTTCCGCAACGTCGCGGGCCTCGCCGTCGACGCGGTGCTGTTCGGCACCGGGTGCGCCGATCCGCTGTACCGACGTGCGGTGCGGGTGTCGATGGGACATGCACTGCTGGTGCCCTACGCCTGGGCGCCGTCGTGGCCCGATGAGTTGGACACGATGCGCGACAACGGGTTCCGGCTGCTGGCCATGACGCCGTCTGCCACGGCCACGTTGGCCGAGGCCATGGTGGAGTTGGCCGACGATCGCGTCGGCGTGCTGGTGGGTGCGGAGGGTCCGGGCCTGAGCGAGCGGGCGATGCGCGCCAGCGACGTGCGGGTGCGCATCCCCATGTCGCGCGGCACCGACTCGCTCAACGTCGCGACGGCCGCGGCCCTGGCCTTCTACGAGCGGGCTAGGGTGAACGCGTGAACCACGACGCGACGCCCTGGGGTACCGGTCTCACGGTGGCCGCGTTCGTCGCGGCGCTGACCGCGGCGGCGATCGTCGTGCTCAGCCTCGGGCTGATCCGGGTGCATCCGCTGTTGGCGGTCGGCCTCAACGTGGTGGCAGTGGGCGGGTTGGCTCCCACGGTGTGGGGGTGGCGTACGCGGCCGGTGTGGCGGTGGTTCGTCCTCGGCGGCGGTGTCGGCGTGGCCGCGGGATGGCTTGCGCTGCTGGCGATCACGCTGGGCAGCTGACGCCAGCTCTGACGGTTCGCTCAGGGCTGGGTGCCGGAGCGCACGCCCAGCAGCACGTCCTCCCACGCGGGCACCTCGGGCTTGCGGCGGCGCGCCTTGGTGGTCTTCGCGGGCTGCGGCTCGGGCTCGTGGGTCTCCAGCGGCAGCGTCGGCTCGTCGGAGAGGTCCTCGGCGGGCGCCTGGACGGTCGCCGGAGCGGGTGTCTGCACGGGCGCGGCCGGCGCTGCCGGTGCCACCGGCCGCACCGAGCGCAGGGCCGGACGCTCGAATTCGGGGTCGACGAGTTCGCGGGCCGCGTCGTCGAACGGGGTCACGGTGCCGCCGTGCGACCCGGGGCTGAACCGGAAGTGCGCGACGTTCTCGGAGCGGCCGGCCTTCCACGCCAGCTGCACGGTCCAGCGTCCGTCCTCGTTGCGCCAGGCGTCCCAGGCGGTGGCGTCGGGGTCGAGGCCCCGGCCGACGAGCGTGGTGGTGACGGTCTCCAGCAGCGTCATGACCGTGGGGCCGTCGGCCAGCACCGGGTGTGCGGCGGTGGCCAACTCGGCCGCGCGGGAGCGTTCCAGCAGGACCGGGTGGGCGAACCGCTCCACCCGGGCGAGGTCGACGCCGGCCGCCTCGGCGACCTGCTCCACGGAGGCGCCGGCGCGGATGCGGGCTTGGATGTCCTTGGGACGCAACACGGTTGGCACCTCGGCCTTGGGCTTGCTGGAACCGACCCGATCGCCGCGGAGGGCGGCGTGCAGGCGGTCGTCGGGACAGAGGACGAACTTCTCGCCCGTCTGGGATTCGCAGATGATGCTCTGCCCGTCGACGTCGAGTCCCACGACCGACAGTTCGGGGAGTGCTCGCATCTTCGACCTCCTAGGGGCTAAGGCGTCACCTTACGGCGTTACCCGGGCGTGATCTCGCAGACACACCGAGGGGCGTGGATTGTTGATCGAGTGACGCACGAGGTCTAGAGTCGCTCGACGACCCAGTCGACGCACGCGGTCAGCGCGCTCACGTCCGCGGGGTCCACGGCGGGGAACATCGCGATGCGCAGCTGGTTGCGGCCCAGCTTGCGGTAGGGCTCGGTGTCGACGATCCCGTTGGCGCGCAACACCTTGGCCACGGCGGCGGCATCCACGGCGTCGTCGAAGTCGATGGTGCCCACGACCTGGGAGCGCAGCGCCGGGTCGGCCACGAACGGGGTGGCGAAGGCGGCCTTCTCGGCCCAGGAGTACAGCCGCTGCGACGAGTCCGCCGTGCGCTCGACGGCCCAGTTCAGCCCGCCGTTGCCGTTGAGCCAGTCGAGCTGCTCGGCCATGAGCACCAGCGTGCCGATGGCCGGGGTGTTGTAGGTCTGGTTCTTGACGCTGTTCTCGATCGCGATGGGCAGCGACAGGAACTCGGGTACCCAGCGGCCGCCTGCCGCGATCTTCTCGACGCGCGCCAGTGCCGCGGGGCTGAGGATGGCCAGCCAGAGGCCGCCGTCGGAGGCGAAGTTCTTCTGGGGTGCGAAGTAGTAGGCGTCGGCGTCGGTGATGTCGACGGGCAGCCCGCCTGCGGCCGACGTGGCGTCGATGACCACCAGCGCGTCACCGTCGGGCCGGGTCACCGGCACCGCGACACCCGTCGAGGTCTCGTTGTGCGCCCAGGCCACCACGTCGACCGAGGGATCCGACTGGGGTGCGGGCGCGCTGCCGGGGTCGGCCTTCACCACGATCGGGTCGCCGACGAAGGGGTTGGCGGCGACGGCCTTGGCGAACTTCGCGCTGAACTCGCCGTAGGTGAGGTGCAGAGACCGCTCGTCGACCAGACCGAAGGCCGCGGCGTCCCAGAACGCCGTCGATCCACCGTTGCCGAGCACCACCTCGTAGTCGTCGGGCACCGAGAACAGCTGGCGCACCCCGTCGCGCACACGGCCCACCAGGTTCTTCACCGGGGCCTGGCGGTGCGACGTGCCGAACAGGTCACCCGCGGCGGCGAGCGCGGCGAGCTGCTCGGGGCGCACCTTCGACGGGCCGCAGCCGAAGCGGCCGTCGGCGGGCTTGAGGTCGGCGGGAATCACGAGCGTTTCGGCCATGTGGCCAGCCTAGTTCTCGGGCGTCGGCGCTTGGGAATCCGGTCGCGTGGGTACTCCGGCAGCGCCGCGTAAGTGACCCGTGTCACATGTGACGTGGATTACCCGGCTGGCGCACATCTGCGCGAAGTCCCTGGTGAAAACCCGGGACCGTGGGTACTGTTGTTGGACAGAGCGCACCTGAATGTAAAACCCGCATCCTCGGCATTGGAGGCAACGCATGGCTGTCGACACCGCGCCCAAGAAGGCCCGTACCCGCCTCATCCGGCGCTGGCGCAAGAACATGGACGTGTTCGACGACACCGAATACGTGCAGACCTTGCGCACCCTGTCCGAGGGGTCGGTGCGGCGCAACTTCAACCCGTTCACCGACATCGACTGGGACTCGCCCGAGTTCGCCGTGTTCCCGAACGACGAGCGCTGGATCCTGCCCGCCACCGATCCCATCGGCCAGCACCCCTGGTACCGGTCGCAGTCCAAGGAACGCCAGATCGAGATCGGCATGTGGCGGCAGGCCAACGTGGCCAAGGTCGGGCTGCACTTCGAGTCGATCCTCATCCGCGGCCTGATGAACTACGCCTTCTGGGTGCCCAACGGCTCGCCCGAATACCGGTACTGCCTCCACGAGTCGGTCGAGGAGTGCAACCACACCCTGATGTTCCAGGAGATGGTGAACCGCATCGGCGCCGACGTCCCCGGTATGCCGCGCGTGCTGAAGTGGCTGTCGCAGTTCATCCCGCTGGCCGCCGGACCGCTGCCGATCGTGTTCTTCTTCGGCGTGCTCGCCGGCGAGGAGCCCATCGACCACACGCAGAAGAACGTGCTGCGCGAGGGCAAGGCATTGCATCCGATCATGGAGCGGGTCATGGCGATCCACGTCGCCGAGGAGGCCCGCCACATCTCGTTCGCCCACGAGTACCTGCACAAGCGCGTACCCCACATGCGACCGATGCAGCGCTTCTGGCTGTCGCTGCACGTGCCGATCATCATGCGCGTGCTGTGTCAGGCGATCGTGGTGCCGCCGAAGGCGTTCTGGGACGAGTTCGACATCCCGCGGTCGGTGAAGAAGGAGATCTTCTTCGGCACGCCCGAGGCGCGTCGGTTCCTGCGCGACATGTTCGGCGACGTGCGCATGCTGTGCCACGACACCGGGCTGATGAACCCGGTGGCGAAGCTGATCTGGCGCATCTGCAAGATCAACGGCGCGCCCAGCCGCTACCGCAGCGAGCCGCAGCGCGAACACGTCGTCTCGGCCGCCTAGGGGTTCGGCATGCCCCACGTGATCACCCAGTCGTGCTGCAGCGACGGGTCCTGCGTCTACGCGTGCCCGGTGAACTGCATCCACCCGTCGCCCGACGAACCCGGTTTCGCGACGGCGGAGATGCTGCACATCGACCCGCAGGCGTGCGTCGACTGCGGCGCGTGCGTCAGCGCGTGCCCGGTCGGCGCCATCGCGCCCGACACCAGGCTGGAGCCCGAGCAGCTGCCGTTCGTGGAGTTGAACGCCGCGTTCTACCCGAAACGCGAGGGCAAGCTGCCGCCGACGTCGAAGCTGGCGCCGGTGCTCGAGGCGCCGCACGTGAACCGGCGCGCGGGCGGGCCGCTACGGGTGGCCATCGTGGGCTCCGGGCCCGCGGCGATGTACGCGGCCGACGAGCTGCTGACCCAGCCGGGTGTCGAGGTCAACGTCTTCGAGAAGCTGCCGACGCCCTACGGCCTGGTACGCGCCGGCGTCGCGCCGGACCACCAGACCACCAAGCGCGTCACCGGGTTGTTCGACGAGATCACGGCCAAGCGCGGCTTCGGGTTCTACCTAAACGTCGAGGTCGGCACCCACGTCAGCCACGCCGAACTCCTCGAGCACCACCACGCGGTGCTCTATGCCGTCGGCGCCCCCAACGACCGCCGACTCGACATCGACGGCATGGGACTGCCCGGTACCGGGACCGCCACCGAGATGGTGGCGTGGATCAACGGCCACCCCGACTTCGCGGGCCTGGACGTCGATCTCGGCCACGAGCGCGCCGTGGTCGTTGGCAACGGAAACGTGGCACTCGACGTCGCCCGCGTCCTCACCACCGATCCCGACGCGCTCGCGCGCACGGACATCTCCGAGCACGCGCTGGACACGCTGCGCAACTCGAAGGTGCGCGAGGTGGTGATCGTCGCGCGGCGTGGGCCCGCCGACTCCGCGTTCACCCTGCCCGAACTCATCGGGCTGGTCGCCACGCACGACGTGGTGCTCGACGCCGCCGATCACGAACTGGTGCAACGCGACCTGGCCTCGGCGACCGATCCGCTGGTCCGCAACAAGCTGGAGATCCTCGCCAAGCTGGGGACCGCGGAAGCGCCGACCTCACGGCCCCGGATCCGGTTCGCCTACCAACTGACGCCGCGCCGCGTGCTCGGGGACGAGCGCGCCGCGGGCGTCGAGTTCACGGTGACGGGCACGCAGGAGACCCGCCGCCTCGACGCCGGGCTGGTGCTCACGTCGATCGGCTACCGCGGCAAGCCGATTCGCGATCTGCCGTTCGACGACGCCGCGGGCGTGGTACCCAACGAGGCAGGCCGCGTCGTCGGCGCCCCGGCCACCTACGTGGCCGGCTGGATCAAGCGCGGCCCCACCGGCTTCATCGGCACCAACAAGTCGTGCGCGGCGCAGACCGTGCACGAACTGGTCGCCGACTACAACGCGGGCAGGCTGGCCACCCCGGCGGCGCGGCCGGCGGCGCTGGGTCGGCTGATCCGTTCCCGGCAGCCGCAACTGGTCGACGTGGCCGGGTGGCGGGCCATCGACGCCGCGGAGATCGCCCGCGGCGGCGACGACCGGCCCCGCGACAAGTTCGTCGCGGTCTCCGACATGCTGGCGGCCGCGGCCACCGCGCCCAAGCCGTCCCTGCGGGACCGGGTGTTGGCGGGTATCGGCTTCTGAGGCGGTGATCGGGCCGGTCGCCCGGATCAGCCCTGGGCCATGTCCTTCTCCATGGCGTCTTCGAGGTCGGCCATGTCCACCTGGCGGACGTGCTGGGCCATCGACCACTGGTGGCCGAACGGGTCGCGGACCACGCCGTAGCGGTCGCCCCAGAATTGCTCCGCCACGGGCATGACGACGGTCGCCCCGGCGTCGATCGCCCGCTGGAACCTGGCGTCGACGTCGTCGGTGAACTGCAGGTGGACCGTCACCGGGGTGCCGCCGAGCGCGGTCGGTGTCGTCGAGGCGCCGTCGCACATCTCGGGGAAGTCGTCGTTGAGCATGATCATGGCGCCGTTGACGTCGATCGCGGCGTGGACGAGTTTGCCGCCGGGCCCGGCCAGGCGCATGTACTCCGTGGCGCCGAAGGCCTGGACGTAGAAGTCGATGGCGGCGGCCGCACCGTCGACCACGAGGTGTGGTGCCACGAAGGCGCCGCTGGGCGGGGTGGGCTGGGTGGCATCTGCGGTCATGTCTGGCTCCTGTCGAGAAGGGGTCGTTCCCCAGCTCTGACTCGGTTGGCCGGCGAAAGTCATCGCGCGCCGCGGCCGGCGGGCACGCCCTCACACCACGGAGAAGCGCGGCGCCAGCGGCTCCCGGCCGGTGAGCGCCAGCAGAACGGCTGCACCACTGCCGGTGGCGACGGCGATCTCGACGGCCAGCGCGTTGGCCGCGAGCAGCACGTCGCCGGGAAGCTCGTGGGACAGTCTGGTGGCCCGGGCGACGTCGAGGCCGTGTACCGCCAGCTCGAACGTGCGGGTGGGTAGGTAGTTGCCCAGCCTGATGCCGATGCCGCCGATCACCTGGATCAAAGGGTCCCCGGCGGCGGCGACGTCGGCGAGGGCCGTGTCCACCAGCGTGCCGAAGGTCGTCACGGGGTCGTCGCCGAGGTCGCGGCCTGCCTGGCGGCCGCGCTCGACGATCGCGGCGGGGCCCGCGGCTGCGGCGAACGACGCCACCTGGGCGTAGTAGTCCGCGGCGCTGCGCGCATCCTCGTCGGCGGCGGGCGACCTCAGGTAGGTGCTCACCGTGACCAGGGAGCGTGACGCGTGGCCGACGAGTGCGCGCAGGTCCCACGCGCCGAGCCCGGGCCCCTCCCACGCGGTGTCGGGGACGCGGCCCAGCAGTTCGCCGAACCAGCGGGCCGCAGCGGCGAAGACCGCTGTCCGCGAGGCGAACTCGGATCCCGCCGTCGAGGTCACGACCGTGTGAGCGTATCGAACCCGGCGACCGACTCGACGCTGCGCGGACCCTCGCCGACGTAGATCGCGGCGGGCCGGACCAGCTTGCCCAGGCGCTTCTGCTCCAGGACGTGCGCGCACCAACCGGCGGTGCGGCCGCACGTGAACATGGCGGGCATCATCGAGGCGGGCACGCCGGCGAAGTCCAGGATGACGGCGGCCCAGAACTCGACGTTGGTTTCGATGGGACGGTCGGGACGGCGCTCGCGCAGTTCGGCCAACGCGGCCTGTTCGAGCGCGGCGGCCACCTCGTAGCGGGGCGCCCCGAGCCGTTGCGCCGTGGCCCGCAGCACGCGGGCCCGGGGATCCTCGGCACGGTAGACCCGGTGCCCGAACCCCATCAGCTTGTCCTTGCGATCCAGGACCGCCCGGACCACCGCCCGCGCATCGCCGGTGCGCTCGGCCTCTTCGATCATCGGGAGCACGCGGGCGGGAGCGCCCCCGTGCAGCGGTCCGCTCATCGCGCCCACGGCGCCGGACAGGGCGGCCGCGACGTCGGCGCCCGTCGAGGCGATGACCCGCGCGGTGAAGGTCGACGCGTTCATGCCGTGCTCGGCGGCCGTCACCCAGTAGGCGTCGATGGCCTCGACGTGCTTGGGGTCGGGATCGCCCTTCCACCGCGTCATGAAACGTGCCGTGACGGTGGGGCATTCGTCGATGTTGCGTTGCGGGACGGCGGGATGGTGGATGCCGCGCGCGGACTGTGCGACGTAGGACAGCGCCATCACCGAGGCGCGGGCGAGCTGCTCGCGCGCCGTGGCGTCGTCGATGTCCAGCAGCGGCCGGTAGCCCCAGATGGGGGCGAGCATCGCCAGGCCCGCCTGCACGTCGACGCGGACGTCGCCGCTGTGGATGGGCAGGGGGAAGGGCTCGGCGGGGGTCAGGCCGTTGCCGAACTCGCCGTCCACCAGCAGTGCCCACACGTCGCCGAACGTGACGTGCCGGTCGACCAGATCGGTGATGTCCACGCCGCGGTAGCGCAGCGCACCGCCGTCCTTATCGGGTTCGGCGATCTCGGTGGTGAAGGCGACGGTGCCTTCCAGCCCGGCCACGAAGTCGGCGGGCACAGCTGCCATGCCAGTCATGACGTCAGTGTGACACCCGGCTGCGCGACGTCGGCTACCGGCGGGTAAGTGTGGGGCGAATCACGGGCGTAGCCTGCTCGACATGCCCGAATCTCGGCCCGGTTCCCCCGACGACGACCTCCGCGAACACCTCGTCGGCATGCGGGTGGAGTACGGCTCGCGGGAGAAGGACGGCAGCGCCGACCTGGACGTCGACTGGCTGGGGCCGACCGGGGCAGCGGGGTGGATCACGTTGTTGCGCAAGTGGTTGGTGGAGGCGGAGGCCGCCGGTGTGGCCGAACCCAACGCCATGGTGGTGGGCACCGTCGACGCCGGGGGAAGGCCCATGACGCGCACGGTGTTGTGCAAGTCCGTGGATCCCGAAGGCGTCACGTTCTACACGAACTACGACTCGGCCAAGGGCGCGGACCTGGCCGCGCACCCGTATGCGTCGGTCACGTTTCCCTGGTATGCGATGGGCCGGCAGGTGCACGTCCGCGGCCCGGTGACGAAGGTGTCGCCCGAGGCGACCGCACGCTACTGGGCGCACCGTCCGCGCGGCTCGCAGCTGGGGGCGTGGGCGTCGGCGCAGTCGAGCCCGATCGCCTCGCGCGAGGCGCTGATGGGCAAACTCGCCGAGGTCACCGAGAGGTTCGCCGACGTGGACACCGTCCCGGTGCCACCGCACTGGGGCGGGTACCTGGTCGCGCCCGCAGAGGTCGAGTTCTGGCAGGGCCGAGAGAACCGCGTGCACAACCGGATTCGCGTCGTGCTCGACGGCGGCCGCGTCGAGCGGCTGCAGCCGTGACCGCCCGACACGGCGGCGTTGGCTAGCCTCCTCGCCGACACCACGCCGCTTCGCACCAAGGACTTCGCGCGGCTGTGGTGGGCAGGCATCCCCACCGTCATCGGGGCGGGTCTGACGTTGTTCGCGGTCCCGGTGCAGCTCTACGCCATCACCCAGAACTCGGCGTACGTCGGGTTGGCCGGGGTGTTCGCGCTGGTGCCCCTGGTGGTGTTCGGGCTGTGGGGTGGCGCGCTCGCCGACGCCATGGACCGGCGCCGGCTGTTGCTGTTCGCCTCGGTGGGGCTCGCGGTGGCGTCGGTGCTGCTGTGGGTGCAGGCGGCCCTGCACCTGAACAACGTGTGGCTGGTGTTGGCGCTGCTGTCGTTCCAGCAGGCGTTCTTCGCCGTGAACTCGCCGACCCGGGCGGCGGCGATCCCGAGGCTGCTGCCCGCCGATCAGCTGCCGGCGGCCAATGCCCTCAACATGACGGTGACGCAGTTCGGCTCCATCGTCGGCCCACTGCTGGCGGGCATCATGCTGCGGTGGGTCGACCTGTCGACGCTGTACCTCGTCGACGCCGTGACGTGCGTGCTTCCCATCTGGGCGACGTTTCGGCTGCGTCCCATTCCTCCGACGTCCACGGAGGTCGGCTCGTCGCGCTGGGGTGTCGGGGCGGTGCTCGACGGCTTCCGGTACCTGGCCGGAAACACCGTCGTGCTGATGTCGTTCGTCGTCGACCTCATCGCGATGGTCTTCGGCATGCCGCGGGCACTGTTCCCGCAGTTGGCCCACGAGAGCTTCGGCGGCCCCATCGAGGGCGGGACGACGATGGCGCTGCTGGCCGCGGCGATCTCGGCGGGCGCGGTCGTGGGCGGGGTGTTCTCGGGCTGGCTGCCGCGGATTCGCAGGCAGGGTCTCGCAGTGGTGGTCGCCATCGTGGTGTGGGGGTTGGCGATGGTGGGTTTCGGGGTGGCGTGCGGCCTGGCGGCGGGCCGGGCGGGTGCCCTGCTGTGGGCGGCGCTGGCGTTCCTGGTCGTCGGCGGCGCCGCGGACATGGTGTCGTCGGCGTTCCGCAACACGATCCTGCAGCAGGCCGCGTCCGACGAATTGCGGGGCCGACTGCAGGGGGTGTTCATCGTCGTGGTGGCCGGCGGGCCTCGGGTGGCGGACGCCGTGCACGGCGCGGCGGCGGCCGCGGTGGGTACCACCGTGGCGGCCGCCGGCGGTGGCGCGCTCGTGGTGGCGGGTGTGCTCGTCGCCGCGCTCGCGGTGCCTGCTTTCGTCCGCTATCGCGTAACTGGGCCCACGTCTTAGCGAATTCGCCACCGCGACGGTTAATATGGCGCCCGTGGCCATTCACCCCGAGCGCTCCGTCCCGGGGTTGCGCGAGCGAAAGAAGCAACGCACGCGCACCACGCTGATCGACGCCGCGTTGGACCTGTGCCTGCGCCAGGGCTACGAGAGCACCACGGTGGAACAGATCGCGAACGCCGCCGACGTGTCGCCGCGTACCTTCAGCCGTTACTTCACCACCAAGGACGCGGTGTTCCTCACCCTCGTTGAGGACTACTCCGACGAGGTTGCGGTGGCGCTGGATGCCGTGCCCGCCGAGGTGGGTCCGCTCGAGGCGTTGAGGCAGGCGCACGTGGCCGTGCTCTCGAGTGTCTCGAACCGGGAGGCCGCGCGCGTCTCGGCCGACCGCATCAGCCTCATGCTGCGCGTGATCAACGCCTCCGACGCACTCAAGCAGTCCGCGTTCGACTACCGGCACGACAGGACCGAGGTGGCGCTGGCCAAGCGCATGGGGGTGCGCGTCGACGATCGTCGCCGGCGGTTGGTGAGTTCGGTGTTCGCGTCGGTGGTCGCCACCGCGTGCGGCGACCTGATCGCCGACACCGCCGCGTTCCGGCTCGGTCCGGAGATCATGATGGAACGTATCAATGACGCATTCGCGCTGCTCGCGGACGTCGCCTCGGACGTGTCCGCACCCGCGGACCTGCTTCATGGCTGAGCCGGTCGAGGGCGGTCTGCGTTCGGCCGGCGGCCGGTCGTCGCGTGTCCTGCTCGACGCCGGTGCCCCGGCAGAACTCGGTGGTGCGGAATCCGTCGGTGCTGAATCCGCGCGTTCCGGACGACGACGGCTCGTCGGCGACCCCACACGCGCGCGCTCAACCGATACCGACTACCTTTCATTGGTGACGGACAGCCGAAAGCCGGTCGTAGCTCGCAGAAGGGGTTGAAGTGCCCGAAAAGTCCAGTTCAGACGAGGTCGCCACGCTCCACTACCCCGGGGGCGAGATCGACCTGGACATCGTCAAGGCGACCGAGGGGTCCGACGGGATCGCGTTGGGTTCGCTGCTCTCGAAGACCGGTTACACGACGTTCGACGGCGGTTTCATGAACACCGCGCCGACGAAGTCCGCGATCACCTACATCGACGGTGACGCCGGCATCTTGCGCTACCGCGGCTATCCCATCGAGCAGCTGGCCGAGAAGTCGACGTTCATCGAGGTCAGCTACCTGCTGATCTACGGCGAGCTGCCGACCGCCGAGCAGCTCGAGAAGTTCACGACGCAGATCCAGCGGCACACGTTGCTGCACGAGGATCTCAAGCGCTTCTTCGACGGCTTCCCACGGAATGCGCACCCCATGCCGGTGCTCTCGAGTGCGGTCAACGCGCTCAGTGCCTACTACCAGGATTCGCTGGATCCGGCGGACCAGGATCAGGTGGAGCTGTCGACCATCCGCCTGCTGGCGAAGATGCCGACCATCGCGGCGTATGCCTACAAGAAGTCGGTGGGGCAGCCGTTCCTGTACCCGGACAACTCGCTGACGCTGGTCGAGAACTTCCTGCGGATGACCTTCGGCTTCCCGGCGGAGCCCTACGAGGTGGATCCCGAGATCGTCCGCGCCCTGGACATGCTGCTGATCCTGCACGCCGACCACGAGCAGAACTGCTCGACGTCGACGGTGCGGCTGGTCGGCAGCTCGCAGGCCAACCTGTTCACCTCGATCTCCGGTGGCATCAACGCGCTGTGGGGCCCGCTGCACGGCGGCGCCAACCAGGCGGTGCTGGAGATGCTGGAGAAGATCCGCAGCGGCGACGACGACGTGGCGACCTTCGTCAAGAAGGTGAAGAACCGCGAGGACGGCGTGAAGCTCATGGGCTTCGGGCACCGCGTGTACAAGAACTACGACCCGCGGGCGCGCATCGTCAAGGAGCAGGCGGACAAGATCCTGGGCAAGCTCGGCGGCGACGACGAGCTGCTGGACATCGCGAAGGAACTCGAGGAGATCGCGCTCACCGACGACTTCTTCATCGAGCGCAAGCTGTACCCGAACGTCGACTACTACACCGGCGTCATCTACCGTGCCATGGGCTTCCCGACGCGCATGTTCACGGTGCTGTTCGCCATGGGCCGGCTTCCCGGGTGGATCGCGCACTGGCGGGAGATGAACGGCGAGCCCAGCAAGATCGGCCGGCCGCGCCAGATCTACACCGGCTACACCGAACGGGACTACGGCGCCCTCGAAGGACGCTGAGGGCGGCTGAGACCCCCCGCGAGCAGACGCGTAACGTGCCCCGTCTCCCCAGGAGGCGGGGCACGTTCGTGTCTGCGCCGTGTCGGGTGGGCCACGAGGACTTGCCCTGACGACGGTTGTGGTTTCACAATGGTTGTGTGATCACAACCGTGCGCTGGCGTCCCGGCTCCATCGACGCGCTGACGCCGCGCCGCAAGGTCGTGGTCTTGGTGTCCTGTTGCCTGAGCCTGCTGATCGTGTCGATGGACGCCACCATCGTCAACGTCGCGATCCCGTCCATCCGCACGGACCTGAACGCCTCGTCGGCGCAACTGCAGTGGGTCATCGACGTCTACACACTGGTGTTGGCGTCGCTGCTCATGCTGTCGGGGGCCACGGGTGACCGGTTCGGCAGGCGGCGCGTGTTCCAGATCGGGCTGACGGTGTTCGCGGTCGGCTCGCTGCTGTGCAGCCTGGCGCCCAACGTGGAGGCCCTCATCGGCGCCCGGTTCGTGCAGGGCGTCGGCGGCTCGATGCTCAATCCCGTTGCCCTGTCCATCATCACGCAGGTGTTCACCGGCCGCGTGGAACGTGCGAGGGCCATCGGCGTCTGGGGCGGCGTGGTGGGCATCGCCATGGCGCTGGGGCCGACCGTCGGCGGCCTGCTCATCGAGCTGATCGGCTGGCGCGCGGTGTTCTGGATCAACCTGCCGATCTGCGTGCTCGCCGTCGTGCTCACCGCCGCGTTCGTCCCGGAGACCAAGTCGGCGACCATGCGCAACGTCGACCCCATCGGTCAGGCACTGGCGGTGGTCTTCCTGTTCGGCGTGGTGTTCTCGCTCATCGAGGGGCCCGGCCTCGGCTGGACGCACCCGGTGCTGCTGGTGGCCTCCGGAGCGGCGCTGGTGGCGCTGGTGGCGTTCCTGCGTTTCGAGTCACGCCGCCACGATCCCTTCATCGATCTGCGGTTCTTCCGCAGCATCCCGTTCGCCTCGGCCACGGTCACGGCCATCAGCGCGTTCGCCGCCTGGGGCGCCTTCCTGTTCATGATGTCGATCTACCTGCAGTCCGAGCGGGGCTACAGCGCCATGCACACGGGGTTGATCTACCTGCCCATCGCGATCGGCGCGCTGGTGTTCTCCCCGCTGTCAGGTCGCCTGGTGGGTCGCTACGGGGCGCGGCCGTCGCTGCTGACGGCAGGGATCCTGATCACCGCGGCGTCGGTGATGCTGACGTACCTCACCGCCACCACGCCGGTGTGGCAGCTGGTGATCGTGTTCGCGGTGTTCGGCGTCGGCTTCTCGATGGTCAACGCGCCGGTGACCAACGCGGCGGTCAGCGGGATGCCACTGGATCGGGCGGGCGCGGCGTCGGCGGTGACGTCGACCAGCAGGCAGGTGGGCGTGAGCATCGGTGTGGCACTGTGCGGTTCGCTCGCCGGCGGGGCCCTGACGCACGGGGGCGTGGACTTCGCGAGCGCCGCGCGGCCACTGTGGTCCGTCACCGTCGCCTTGGGCGTGGTCATCGTGGTGTTGGCCATGGTGTCCACGTCGGCCAGGGCGCATCGGTCGGCGGAGCGGCTGGCCCCCCTGATCTCGGGCGCTCCTGCACGGAGCGTGGGGGAGGGCGTCGGTGTCCGGTGACCCGGTGGCAGACCAGGCCTGGCACGCCATGTCCGCGGTCGTGTTCGACAACCGCGACGCGTGGCGGCGTGACGTCGTCGACCACACCGGCCTACCGTTCAGCCGCTTCCGCATCCTGCGGCGGGTGGCACGAAAGCCGATGTCCTGCAAGGCGATCGCCGAGGCCGTCACCATGGACGCGCCGGCCACCACGGTGGCGGTCAACGACCTCGAAGACCGCGGGCTGGTGACGCGCACGCTCGATCCGACCAACCGTCGCTCCAAGCTCGTCACCATCACCGACGCCGGCCGGGAGGTGCTCGCGGTGGTCGCCGGCATCGACGACCCGGCGCCCGCGGCGTTCGCCGCGTTGACGCCGGACGAGATGGCGACCCTGCGCGACCTCCTCGGCAAGCTCGCCGCGCACTAGCGGCCCAGCACCGCCATCGCGGCGTTGTGTCCACCGATGCCCGAGACCGCACCGCCGCGTCGAGAACCCGAGCCGCACAGCAGGATCCGGTCGTGCTCGGTGGCCACGCCCCAGCGTCGAGCCGGGGTGTCCAGCGGGGTGTCGTCGCCCACGAACGGCCACGACAGTGCCCCGTGGAAGATGTTGCCCGCCGTCATGCCCAGGGCGTCCTGCAGGTCGGCGGTGGTCTTGGCCTCGATGCAGGGTGCTCCGGTGCCGTCGGTCAGCACGACGTCGGTGATCGGTTCGGCCAGCACCGAGTTCAACGAGGCGAGCACCGCCTCGGTCAGCGTGTGGCGGTCGGCCCCCAGGTGATGCGGGGTGTGCAGGCCGAACACCGTCAGCGTCTGCGCCCCGGCGCGGCGCAGGTCGTCGGACAGGATGGACGGGTCGGCCAGCGAGTGACAGTAGATCTCGCACGGCAGCGGCCGGGGGACGCTGCCGGCGGCCGCCGCGTCGTACGCCGAATCCAGTTGCGACAGCGTCTCGTTGACGTGGAACGTGCCGCCGAACGCCTGCTCGGCGGTGACCGTGTCGTCGCGCAACCGGGGCAGGCGAGACAGCATCAGGTTCACCTTGATCTGCGAGCCCGGCGCCGACTCCGGGGCCTGCCCGCCCAGCAGCTCCGCGAGCACCGTGGGCGTGACGCCCGCGAGCACCGCGTCACCGTGCACCGTCACCTCGTCGTCGCCCCGGCGGTAGCGCACCTCCCCGTCGGGGGTCACCGCGAACACCTCCGCACCCGTGACGATCTCGGCGCCGTTGCGCCGCGCGGCGTCGGCCAGCGCGCCGCTCACCGCGCCCATCCCGCCGATCGGCACGTCCCAGTCGCCGGTGCCGCCACCGACGAGGTGGTAGAGGAAGCACACGTTCTGCGCCAGGGACGGGTCGTCGGTACGGGCGAACGTGCCGATCAGGGCGTCGGTGGCCAGCACGCCGCGCACCAGGTCGTCGGCGACCGCGGCGGTGATGGCCTCGCCGATGGGCCGCTCGATCATCGCCTCCCACGCCGCGGCGTCGTCGACCAGCGACCTGGCCTGCGAGCGGGTGCGCAACGGCTCGACGAGCGTCGGCCACAACCGCGTCGTGACGGCGCTGCAGCGACGGTAGAAGTCGTCGAACGCCGCCGCGTCGGCGCCCGCTCCGATCGCGTCGAACGTGCTCTGCGCGCCCACCAGCAGGCCGGTACGCCCACCGTCGGCCGGGTTGGGGGTGTACGACGAGAACCGGCGCCGCGCCAGCCGTACCGAGGCCCCCAGATCGTCGAGGATGCGCTGCGGCAGCAGGCTCACCAGGTAGGAGTAGCGGGACAGCCGCGCGTCGACCCCGGGGAAGGCGTGCTCGGACACCGCGGCGCCGCCGACGTGGTCGAGGCGCTCCAGCACCCTGACCCGCTTGCCGGCGCCGGCCAGATAGGCCGCGGCGACCAGCCCGTTGTGCCCCCCGCCGACGACGACGGCGTCGAACCGGTCGTCGGTCATGTCAGCTCAGATAACCCTCGACCTGATCACCGGGACGCACGTTGGCCTCGTCGGGATCCTGGCCGTTGTCGCGCAGGGCCCGCCGCTGACGCAGCAGGTCCCAGCACTGGTCGAGCTGTACCTCGACGGCGCGCAATCGGTCGTGCTCCTCGCTCGCGCTGATGTCGTGGTGCTGCAGCTTGGCGCGCAGTTCACGCTCCTCGGCCACCAGCTCGTCGACCTGGCTGAGAATGTCACGGTCCTTGTCCACGCCCCCAGTCTGCCCGACTACGGTGGTCGACGTGGCAAGCGACCAGAAACCCGAGATCGAGTTCCCCGACGGCCCCGCGCCCACCGAGCTGGTGATCGAGGACCTCGTGGTGGGCGAGGGCACCGAAGCGGTCCCCGGCGGCAACGTGACGGTGCACTACGTCGGCGTCGAGTACGACACGGGCGAGGAGTTCGACAGCTCCTGGAACCGTGGCCAGTCCATCGAGTTTCCGCTGCGCGGCCTCATCCAGGGCTGGCAGGACGGCATTCCTGGGATGCGCGTCGGCGGCCGCCGCAAGCTCACCATTCCGCCGGAGCAGGCCTACGGCCCCGCCGGCGGTGGGCACCGACTGTCGGGCAAGACGCTGATCTTCGTGATCGACCTGCTCGACGCCCGCTAGGGAGTGGTGACGGGTTCTGGGCAGCCGCGGCGCGAGGCGCGGTACTACCGGCTCCGGCCGGGGGCCGGCTGGCTGGCTGCGGCGGTCCTGGTGCCGTTGCTGCTCGCCGTGATCGGCTGGGCCGACGCGTACCGCGATACCGGCGTCGTCGAGGTGACCGCACCGGTGGTGAGTCCCTCGGCGTCGTTGACGCCGCAGCCCGCCCCCAACGCCACGTCCGCGCCGTCGCCCACACCGCCGCGGCCGTTGGGGACGTTCTCGATCGTGCGTTCCGGTGCCGGCTTCACCATCGGTGGCCAGATGCCCAGCGCGAGCGAGAAGGACGGGCTCGTCCAGGCGCTGTCCATGGCCATGCCGGGTGGCGCCATCGTGGACCAGCTGACCGTGGATCCGGCCGTGCGCGCGCCCGACATCGCGGCCCTCGGCGGGGTGTTCGGCGTGATCCCCGAGATCGAGGGCTTCACGCTGCGCTGCGACGGCACCACCGTGACGCTGTCCGGGACCGCACCGCGGTCCCAGGTGCGTGCCGCTGCGGAGTCCGCCGCGGCGGCGGCGTGGCCGAAGCTGAAGATCGTCAACGACATTCGCGGCGGCTGAGGAGACACGGGATGGGATTGCTGCTCGGCTGGCTGGTGTACCTGGCGGCCTTCCTGGCCGGTTCGCTGCTCGCGTGGCTGGTGATCGCGGTCGCGGTGGTGCGCGTCAGCGAAGACGAGGCACGCGAGTGATCGCCGTGAACTGGTGGCTGGTCGGCATCGCGTTCGTGCTGGGCGCGCTGCTCACCACGGCGTGGACGCTGCGGCGGGTCGCGGTGGACCTGCCCGAGGACGACGGCGACGCGCAGCCGCGACGGATGAGCGCGGGCACCAAGATCCTGCTCGGCATCCCCGAGGATGCCGAAGACACCGACGATTCCGACGGGGCCGCACCGCCGAAGGGTTAGTGGGGTGCGGGCAGCCGCAGCAGCAGCCGCGCCCCGCCGAGGGGACTGGACTGCAAGGCCGCCGTGCCACCGTGCAATTCGGCCTGCTGGCCCACCAGGGCCAACCCCAAGCCGGATCCCGACTGCGATGCCGTCGAGCCGCGGGCGAACCGGTCGAACACCACCGTGCGTTCGGCCTCCGGCACGCCGACGCCGTCGTCGTCCACCGCGATCTCGACCCCGTCGCGCGAGCTGACCGCCGACAGTTGCACGCGGGTGGCGCCACCGTGCTTGACGGCGTTGGCGATCGCGTTGTCCACGGCCAGGCGCAGCCCCGCGGGCAGGCCGACGATGATCACGGTGGGCGCGGGCACCAGCGACACCTCGAGATCCGGGTACACGCGCATGGCGTCGTGGGCGGCGCGATCGAGCAGTTCGGTGATGTCGACCGGCACGTGGTCGTCGGAGGTCGACAGCTCGCCCTGGGCCAGTCGCTCCAGCGCCGACAGCGTCGCCTCGATGCGCGACTGCGTGCGGATGACGTCGCCGAGCACCTCACGCCGCTGCTCGTCGGACATGTCCAGGGTGGCGAGCACCTCGAGGTTGGTCCGCATGGCCGTCAGCGGCGTGCGCAGTTCGTGCGACGACACCGCGGCGAAGTCGCGCGCCGACGCCAGCGCGGAGTTGGACCGCTCCTGCTCGTCCCAGATCCGTTGCACCAGACCGTTGACGGCGTCGCCGATCTCGACGGCCTCGGTGGCGCCGCGCACCTCGACGTTGGGTTCGTCACCGCCGACGTCGATGGCGCGGGTCTGGTGGGCGAGCCGCTTGAGCGGCCGTACCGCGAAGGCGGCCAGCAGCCAGCCGGCGACGGCGGCAGCGCCGATCGCGAACGAGCAGATCACGATGACGCGGCGGTGCAGGTTGTTGGTGTCGGAGATGGTCGCGTCGTAGGTGGCGCCGACGGCGACCGACATCGTCTCGGGACCGCGGATGTCGACGGTTCGCACGCGGTAGCGCACCCCGTCGACGACGGTGTCCTCGTAGCCCGGGGGCAGTTGCGGCAGCGTCACGTTGGAGTTCGACGTGACGTCGCCGTCGTGGCGCACCGTGATCACGGCGTCCTGGTCGTTGGGTGAACGCGGGATCTCGTCGAGCCCACGCGGCAGGAACGGGATCGCGAACCCGGCGGCCTCGTCGAGCCTGCGATCCAGGCGTTCCTTGCGATCGTTGGTGACGCCGATCCAGACGATGGTGCCCACGATGCCGACGACGATTGCGGCGGCGATGGCCGTGGCGAACGCGACGCGGGTCCGAAGTGACGGCGTGCGACGGAAGACCCGGGTCGGCGAGGACACGTGCGCGCTACTTCCGTCTGCTCGTCGCGCAGGCGCTCATCACTGCTGCCGCAGTACGAAGCCCACGCCGCGCACCGTGTGCAGGAGACGTGGTGCGCCGCCTGCCTCGAGCTTGCGGCGCAGGTATCCGATGAACACGTCGACGACGTTGGTGTCCGCGGCGAAGTCGTAACCCCAGACGAGTTCGAGCAGCTGGGCCCGCGACAGCACCGCGGTCTTGTGCTCGGCCAGCACGGCCAGCAGGTCGAATTCCCGCTTGGTGAGGTCGACGTCGGCGCCGTTGACGCGGGCGCGACGGCCGGGGATGTCCACCTCGAGCGGGCCGACCGCGATGGTCTCCGAGGAGAAGGTGGCGGTGGCACCGCGTCGGCGCAGCAGGGCCTTGACGCGCGCCACCAACTCTGCGAGCACGAACGGCTTGACCAGGTAGTCGTCGGCTCCGGCCTCGAGACCGGCGACGCGGTCGTCGACCGAGCTGCGCGCCGACAGCACGCAGACGGGCACGTCGTTGTCCATGGCGCGCAGCGCGGTCACCACGCTCACGCCGTCGAGTACCGGCATGTTGATGTCGAGCACGATGGCGTCGGGCCGCGTCTCGGTGGCGCTGCGCAGCGCTTCGGCGCCGTCGACGGCCGTGAACACCTCGAACCCGGACAGTCGCAACCCGCGCTCCAGCGAGGCGAGGACGTCGGGATCGTCGTCCACCACCAGCACGCGGGGAGATGAGCCGCTTCCTGAGTCCATGGGCACAATCTTGCCCGATGGCCCCCGGCGTCCGTGGGAGGCACGGGACCGGGCGGTGACGCGAACCTGGGAACGGCGCGTTTCGCGTTCACCCAGGACTCGCTCGTCGGCGCTGCTGGGCGGGCCGGCCATCGTCGCGTCGCCGGCGCAGCGCGCACGGTGGTGTTCGTGCGCACGAAATTCAACCCGCGGTTCGTCGTCGCCGCCGCGGGGGTACTCGGCTACCTCGGCGTGGTCGAGCGATTTCGGCGCGCTTTCGTTCGCTCAGCGAACGTGAGCGCGCCGAAATCGCACCACGGGATGGCTTTGACCTGAATCATTGTTGAGGTCCTACGGTGATGACATGAGCTTGGAAACGGTGGCGCGACAGACGCTGTACCGGCAGAGCCATGCTCGGGGCGGCGACCTGCGGGCATTGGCCAACGGCGGGCTGCTGCGTCGTATCTGGACGTTCTCGGCGCGGCACCACCGTCGGCTGGGCGGGTTCGTCGCGCTCAGCGTGGTGGGTGCCCTGCTGGCGGTGGCGACGCCGTTGCTGGCGGGCAGGGTGGTCGACGCCATCGTGGGCGCGGGCCCGGCGTCGACGGTGGTGGCGCTCGCGGCGCTGATCGCTGCGGTGGCGGTGGCGGAGACCGCGGTGACGATGCTGACGCGGTGGTTGTCGGCGACCATCGGCGAGGGGTTGATCCTCGATCTGCGGACCGCGGTGTTCGACCACGTGCAGCGGATGCCCGTCGCGTTCTTCACGCGGACGCGCACCGGCGCCCTGGTGAGCCGGCTGGGCAGCGACGTGCTGGGCGCGCAGCGCGCGTTCTCCGACACGTTGTCGGGCGTGGTGTCCAACGCCGTGACGCTGACACTGACGCTGGTGGTCATGCTCGGCATCTCCTGGCAGATCACGCTGGCGGCGCTGGTGCTGACGCCGCTGTTCCTGCTGCCCGCGCGTCGGATGGGCCGCACCATGGCCGAGCTGAGCCGCGCGGCGGCGACGCACAACGCGGCGATGAACACCCAGATGACGGAGCGGTTCTCCGCCCCGGGCGCGACGCTGGTCAAGCTGTTCGGCAGCCCGGCGCGGGAGTCGGCGGACTTCGCGTCGCGCGCGGATCGCGTGCGCGCCATCGGCGTGCGGACCTCGATGCTTCAGGCCACGTTCCTGAACTCGCTGACGTTGATGTCGGCGTTGGCGTTGGCGCTGGTGTACGGGCTGGGCGGGGTGCTGGCGATCGGCGGGCACCTGCAGGCGGGCGCCATCGTGTCGCTGGCGCTGCTGCTGACCCGGCTGTACGCGCCGCTGACGGCCCTGGCCAATGCGCGGGTCGAGATCGCCAGCGCGCTGGTCAGCTTCGAGCGGGTCTTCGAGGTGCTGGACCTGGTGCCGTTGATCCGGGACCGGCCCACCGCCACCGCGTTGCCCGACGGGCCGCTGGGCGTCGAGTTCGACGACGTGCGCTTCGCGTACCCGGCGGCCGCCGAGGTGTCGCTGGCGTCGCTGGAGGACGTCGCGGTGCTCGACGAGCGCGGTGGTGAGGAGGTGCTGCACGGCGTCTCGTTCACGGCCGAGCCCGGGCAGATGGTGGCGCTGGTCGGATCCTCCGGCGCAGGCAAGTCGACCATCGCGTCGTTGATCGCCCGGCTGTACGACGTCTCGTCGGGGGCGGTGCGGCTGGCCGGTACCGACGTGCGCGACGCGACGGCGGCGTCGCTGCGGGAAGCCGTCGGCGTGGTCACGCAGGACGGTCACCTGTTCCACGAGTCCATTCGCGCCAACCTGACGTTGGGGGACCGGCAGGTCACCGACGACGAGATCTGGACGGCGCTGCGCCGGGCACGCTTGGACGAGGTGGTCGCCGACATGCCCGACGGGCTGGACACCATCGTGGGCGAGCGCGGCTACCGGCTCTCGGGTGGACAGCGGCAGCGGCTCACCATCGCGCGCCTGCTGCTGGGCCGCTCCCGCGTGGTGGTGCTGGACGAGGCGACGGCGGCGCTGGACTCCGAGTCGGAGGCCTTCGTGGCACAGGCCCTGGCCGAGGCACTGGCCGGCCGCACGTCGATCGTGATCGCCCACCGGCTGTCGACCATCAGGGCGGCCGACGTCATCCTGGTGGTCGAAGGTGGGCGCATCGTCGAACGGGGTACCCACGCCGAGCTGTTGGCCCGCCGCGGGCGGTATGCCCGGCTGTACGTGACGCAGTTCCGCGAGGGTGCCGGCGCCGCCTGAGAGCGGCATGTTCGGTTGTCCGGAACGGCGGCCCCGCGCGAGCATCGGGACTATCGGAGTGAGTTGTCGGAGTGGGTTGGTAGACACGGATCGGAAGGGGTGGGGACATGCGCAGCGCACGCGGGGCCATCGCACGGCCGTCGGCGCGTCGGCGTGCCTCCACCTCGCTGGTCCGGTTGCTGCCGTACCTGTTGCCGTACAAGTGGCGGTGGATCGTCATGGTGGTGGTCGCCGTCGCCAGCCTCGGCGCCACGGTCGGCATCCCGCTGATGACCAAGGCCGTGATCGACGGGCCCGTGCGCCATCAGGACCAGCGGGGGCTGTGGGTGCTGGGCGCTGCGGCCATGGGCGTCGGCATCGCCGAGGCGGTGACGTGGTTCATCCGGCGGTGGCTGGTCGCGCGCGCCACCAACGGTGTCGAGGCGGACATCCGCAAGGATCTCTATGCCCGGCTGCAGATCCTCCCGATGTCGTTCCACGGCCGCTGGCAGTCGGGGCAGCTGTTGTCGCGCGTGATGAACGACCTGAGCACCATCCGTCAGTTCATGTCGTTCGGGCTGCTCTTCTTGGTGCTCAACGGCATTCAGATCGTCGTCGTCACGGCCATCCTGCTGTCGATGTACTGGCCGCTGGGCGTCGTGGTGGTGGTCTCGGTGGTCCCGATCACGGTGACGGTGCTGCACTTCCAGCGACGCTTCACGGCCCTGTCGCGGTTGTCGCAGGACCAGGCGGGGCACGTCGCCACCGACGTCGAGGAGTCGGCGCTGGGCGTGCGGGTGGTCAAGTCGTTCGGACGGGAGGAGTACGCGTTCGACCGGTTCGACGCCAAGGTCGACGCGCTGTACCGGACGGAGATCGACAAGGTCGCGGTGTCGGCGAAGTTCTGGACGTTGCTGGAGGTCATCCCCAACGTCACGCTGATCCTGGTGCTCGGTTTCGGCGCCTACGCCGCGGGCCACGGCGAGGTCACGCTCGGCACGCTGGTCGCGTTCATCACGATGATGCTGTCGCTGGTGTGGCCCATCGCCTCCCTGGGCTTCCTGCTGTCGATGACGCAGGAGGCCTTCACGGCGGCCGACCGGGTGGCCGAGATCTTCGACGCACCCCGGGAGATCACCGACGGTCCGGTGACGCGGGTGCCCCGCGGCGGCCGGCTCGAACTCGTCGACGTCGGGTTCCGGTTCCCCGACGCCGAGGCGTGGGCGCTGCGGCACGTGAACCTGACCGTCGAACCGGGGGAGACCGTGGCGCTCGTCGGCGCCACGGGATCGGGCAAGTCGGTGCTGGCGGCCCTGCTGTCGCGGTTGTACGACGTCACCGAGGGCGCCATTTGGATCGACGGTGAGGACGTCCGCGAGCTGTCGCTGACCGCGCTGCGCAGCACGGTCGCCACCGCATTCGAGGATCCGACGCTGTTCTCGATGTCGGTGGCCGAGAACCTGCGGCTGGGCAATCCGACGGCGTCGCAGGCCGACCTCGACCGGGCCATCGACGTGGCCGCGGCCGGGTTCGTCTACGACCTGCCGTTCGGGTTGGACACCCGCATCGGCGAGCAGGGCATGAGCCTGTCCGGTGGTCAGCGGCAGCGCCTGTCGCTGGCCCGCGCGATCCTCGCCGCGCCGTCGATCCTGGTGCTCGACGACACGCTGTCGGCGCTCGACGTGCACACCGAGGCCAAGGTCACCGAGGCCCTGGGCCGCATCCTCGCCGACGTCACCGGCATCGTCGTGGCCCACCGGGCGTCGACGGTGCTGCTGGCCGACCGCGTGGCCCTCATCGACCGCGGCACCGTCACCCACGTCGGCACGCACGCCGAGCTGCTGGCCGACGTGCCGCAGTACCGCCACCTGCTGGCCGCCGACGACGAGCTGGACGACGGTGCCGAGCGTGCCTGCGACTGGGAGGACGACGACGACCGGGCCCGGCTGGCCGATCTGTTCCGCGAGGGTCGGGCGCTCGAGGAGGTCACCGAGCGCGACGAGTTCACGCCCGAGGCGAGGACCCGATGAGCGACTGGCGCGGGCAGACCCTCGAGGATCGCACCGACGACCTGCCCATCGACGAGACGGTGTCCCGCAGGCGGGAGGCACGGACGCTGCTCGGGTCGCTGCTGCGGCCGTATGCGGTGGCCGTCGCGCTGCTCGCCGTCGTGGTGGTGGTGGAGAACGCCGCGCGGCTGTCGGTTCCGCTGCTGGTGCAGCGCGGTATCGACCACGGCATCCCCCCCATCGTCGACGGCGGGCCGGCGCGGGAGCTTTTGACGATCGTGGGCACGCTCTGTGGCGTGGTGCTGCTGCAGGCCGTCAGCCGGATGTACTTCCTGCGCCGCTCGGGTCGCATCGGCCAGGACGTCCTGCTGGAGCTGCGCCGGCGGCTGTATCGGCATTTCCAACGGCTTGACGTGGCGTTCCACGACCGGTACACGTCTGGGCGGGTGGTGGCCCGATCGACCAACGACGTCGAGGCCATCCAGGACATGCTGCAGACCGGGTTCGACGGGCTCATCACGGCGGTGCTGACGCTGGGCGGTACGGCGGTGCTGCTGGTGGTTCTCGACGTACACCTGGGCTTGCTGTGTCTGGTGGCGTTCCCGGTGCTGATCGCGTTGGTGTGGTGGTTCCGGACGCAGTCGTCGCGGGTGTATCGGCGGGTCCGCGAGAGCGCCGCGTTGGTGATCGTGCAGTTCGTCGAGACCATGACGGGCATCAAGGCCGTGCAGGCCTACCGTCGCGAACCCCGCAACCAGGAGATCTTCGACGACGTCGCCGATCAGTACCGTGACGTCAACGAGCGCGCGTTCAAGCTGCTGGCGGTGTTCATGCCGGGCGTCAAGCTCGTCGGCAACGTCACCACCGGCGTCGTGCTGCTCTACGGCGGCTACCGGGTGCTGCACGGGGACATGACCATCGGCACGCTGACGGCGTTCCTGCTGTACCTGCGCATGTTCTTCGAGCCCATGCAGGAGATCTCGCAGTTCTTCAACACGTTCCAGTCGGCCGCGGCGGCCCTGGAGAAGATCGCGGGCGTGCTGGCGCAGCGGCCGGGGATCGCCGATCCGCGAGTGCCGGTGGCTCTGCCGAAGGTCGAGGGCGACATCGCCTTTCGGGACGTCGAGTTCGGCTACGTGGCCGACCGGCCGGTGCTGCCGGGGTTGACGCTCGAGGTGCCTGCGGGTCAGACCGTCGCGCTGGTGGGTACGACGGGGGCGGGCAAGACCACCATCGCGAAGTTGATCGCCCGGTTCTACGACCCCACGGCCGGGGCGGTGCTGCTCGACGGCGTCGACCTGCGCGATCTCGAACAGTCGGAGTTGCGCCGGCACGTCGTGATGGTGACGCAGGAGAACTTCGTGTTCGAGGGCACCGTCGCCGACAACATCCGCTTCGGCAGGCCCGAGGCCTCGGACGCGGAGGTCCTGGCCGCCGCGTCGGCGGTGGGCGCGGACCGGTTCATCGCCGAGCTGCCCGACGGGTACGACACCGACGTGGCCAAGCGTGGCGGCCGGCTGTCCGCCGGGCAGCGGCAGTTGATCGCGTTCGCGCGGGCGTTCCTGGCGGATCCGGCGGTGTTGATCTTGGACGAGGCCACCTCGTCGCTGGACATTCCGAGTGAGCGATTGGTGCAGCGGGCGCTGGCGACGGTGTTGGCCGATCGCACGGCGTTGGTGATCGCGCACCGGTTGTCGACGGTTCAGATCGCCGACCGCGTGCTGGTGTTGGAGCAGGGGCGTGTCGTGGAGGACGGCCCACCCGCGGACCTCGTGACCGGCGACGGCCGGTATGCGGCGCTGCACCGGGCGTGGGTGGATTCGTTGGCCTGAGGTCGGCCCGATGGGGGTCTGTCGCGGTCCGCCCGAAGCGTCATGCCGATGGCGCGGTGCGGTGCAGGTCGATCAGTTCCTCGAGGTGGCGGTGGACGTGGTCGAGGGGCTCGGTGGTGCGTTGCGCAAGGGCCATGACCACCGCGCCTTCGATGGCCGCGATGGCCGTGGTGGCCAGTCCGGCGCGCACGGATTCGGGAATTCCGTTGTCGCGCAGGGTTTCTGACAGCAGGTCCCGCCAGTCGGCGAAGACGCCTGCGGCCACGTCGGCCGCCTCCGGGGAGTCGCTGCGGCCGAGGGCCGCGGCGACGATGGGGCAGCCTGCCGCGAAGTCCCCGGCCTCGAGCATCGCCTTCCACTGCGTCACGAACGTCGCGAGGGGGTCGGCGGTGCCGTCGAGTGCGGCGATGACGGCGCCTATCGCGGCCCCGGCGCGGGCGGTCGCCACCGCCACCATCTCGGCCTTGCCTTTGGGGAAGGCGAGGTAGATCGAACGGCGGGACACCCCGCTGCGTTCCAGGATGGCGGCGACGCCCGTCCCGGCCACGCCGCACCGGCGCATCAGGTGGATGGTGCTCTCGATGAGCTTGTCGCTCGCCGCCATCGGCCGTCCTCGACTGTCGTGTCCGTCACACCCCCGGTGCCATTGTCACTATACCAATCGGTGTACTAGCGTCCGGGTAAACCGATCGATCTACCGATGGAGGCGCGGGCATGCTGGGTGGCCAACGATGGCTGGTGATGGTCGTGGTCGGGGTCGTGGCGGCGTCGGGCGCCGTGATCGGCTCGCTGCGACTGCGTGACATCCCCGATCGCGCCATCGGACACTCGCCGGCGCGGCATGCGGTGGCCGAGCCCCGCGAGCGGCTCGTCGAGTATCGACTCGACGGCGAACCGGGGCGACGCGCCACCGCGTCCTTCCTGGCCCCCGACGGTCGCGTCGTCGACGTCGACGTGGCCCTCCCGTGGCGCGCGCAGGCGCGGTTGACCACGCTGACGGCCGCGGTCGGCCTCACCGCGCAGACCGGCGGCGACCGCTTGCGATGCGAGATCGCGGTCGACGGGGCGTCGCGGATCCTGCGGGAGGCGACCGCGCGGGCCGCCGTCGTCGACTGCGCGGTTCCGGCGGTATGAGCCCGATGCGCAACGTGCGCCGCCACGTCCGCCAGACCGTGCACGGTCTCGCCGGTGAACTGCGACGACCCGTGCGCCTCTCCGACGTGCGCGCGTCACAGCGTCCCTGGTTCGGCCGCCTGCTCTACGGGCTGTCGCTGCCCATCGTCCTGGTGTGGCTGGTGCTGGTCGGTGTGCTCAACGTTGCCGTGCCGCAACTGGAAACGGTGATCGACCAGCACGCGAAGTCGTTCCTGCCCGACGAGGCGTCGGCGGTGCGGGCGCTGGTGAAGATGGGCGAACACTTCGGCGGCGGGGGCAGCAACAACTTCGTGTACCTGCTCGTCGAGGGGCGGGAACCGCTCGACGGCACGGCGCGTGACTACTACGACGAGGTGGTGCGTCGGCTCACCGCGGATACGGCGCACGTGAGTTCGGTGATGAACCTGTGGGC
The DNA here is from genome assembly GCF_058148405.1 of Mycobacterium sp. DHQP2018-32-09. Taxonomy (NCBI): domain Bacteria; kingdom Bacillati; phylum Actinomycetota; class Actinomycetes; order Mycobacteriales; family Mycobacteriaceae; genus Mycobacterium; species Mycobacterium sp. DHQP2018-32-09. The sequence continues at coordinate 36,607 of NZ_JBYVYK010000039.1, forward strand.
GGATCGCGATCTCGCGCCTGCCGCGCAGAGCAGCGACGGCAAGGCCGCCTACGCGCTGGTGAACCTGACCGGGAACATGGGGACTGCGGCGGCCATGGAGTCGACGCGGGTCGCCCGCGACGTCGTTGCCACGGTGCCTGCACCGCAGGGGATCTCGGCATACGTCACGGGACCGTCGGCCGTCGTCAACGACGAGTTGGTGGCCATCTCGAACTCCATCTTCCGGCTGATCACGCTGTGCTCGGTGTTGGTCACGGCGGTGTTGTTGGTGGTCTATCGTTCGCTGGCAACGGCTTTGGTGCCGCTGCTGGTCGTCGCGACCAGTCTGGGTTGTGCCAGGGCGTTGATCGCGCTGTTCGGTGGGCTGGAGTGGATCGGCGTGTCGATGTTCGCCGCGGCCCTCTCGGCGGTGGTGGTGCTCGGGGCGGGTACCAACTACGGCATCTTCCTGGTGGGGCGCTACCAGGAGGGTCGCCGTCACGGACTCACCCCGCAGGACGCGTATTACGGCGCGCTGAAGGGGGTCTCGCACATCATCGTCGCGTCGGCACTCACGGTGGCCGGGGCCATGGCGTGCCTGGTGCTGACGCGGCTGTCGATCTTCAGTACGTCCGGACTGCCCTGCACCATCGCCATCGTGGTGACGTTGGCCGCGGCGCTCACCCTGGGTCCTGCGCTGCTCGCCGTGCTCATCCGCATGGGTTACGTGGAGCCCAGGGGCGACGGCTCGACGCGTCGGTGGCGACGTGTCGCGACGGCGGTGGTGCGGTGGCCCGGCCCGGTGCTGACGGGTGCGGTGGCGCTGCTGCTGGCGGCCATCGCCCTGGTGCCGACGTATCGGCCGAGCTACGACGAGCGGCACGCGCAACCGGCGGACTCGCCGGCCAACACGGGGTTCGCGGTGGCCGACCGGCACTTGCCGCCGAACGTGATGGCCCCGAGCGTCGTGATCCTGGAGGCCGACCACGACATGCGCAATCCGGCCGACGTGGTCGCGCTGGACCGCATGACCGCGGCCATCGCGGGCATCGGCGGCATCGACGCCGTCCAGGGCATCACCCGGCCGTTGAAGACGCCGATCACGCAGGGCACGTTGACCAGTCAGGCCGGTTACATCGGCAACCGGATCCAGCAGACGGCGGCGCTGCTCACCGCGCGGTTGCGGGACGTACGGGCCGTGGAGGACGCCCTCGACGGGCTCGACGGATCCGCCAGGGCACTGTCGGGTGCGCTGGCGCAGGGTCAGGGCGGCGCGACCGAGCTCGAGGAGGCCGTGACGACGCTGCGGTCCGATGCGGTGACCCTGGCGGCGAAACTCGAGGTGGTGCGCGATGCCAGCGCACCCGCCGTCGATCTCCTCCGGGGTCTGCCGCAGTGTGCGTCGATCGACGTCTGCCAGGGGGCGCTGACGGGGTTCTCGTTGATCGACGACGTACGCGGGCTCGACGAGCTGTCGGCGCAGGTACGGCAGGGGACGGCGACGGCGGCGGCGGCACTGCCCCGTGCGGCCGCCGAGATTCCCGGCATCACGGCCGCCATTGCCCAGGTGCGCCAGGTGATCCAGCCGTTGCAGAGCAGCCTCGCGGCCCTGATCCCGCAGACCACCGAGATCACCGACTTCCTCGCCGACGTGAGCCAGGCATACGCGAAGGGCGCGCCCGCCACTGGGTTCTTCCTGCCGTCGCAGGCCATCGAGAGCCCCCTGTTCCGCAGTGCGATCCCGTACTTCTTCTCCTCCGACGGCACCGTCACCCGCATGGTGGTGACGCCGACGATCGAGGGATTCAGCAGGCAGGCAATGGATGTCAGTCAGCAGGTGATTCCCGCGGCGCTCGGAGCCATCAAGGGCACGTCGCTACAGGGGGCGACCGTGAGCATCGGCGGCCCCGGTGGAACCCTGCTGAACATCGAATCCTTCGCTCACGAGGACTTCGTCGCGATCGTGATCGCCGCGTTCGCGTTCGTGTTCTGCGTGGTGCTGGTGCTGTTGCGCAGTCTGGTCGCCGCCGTCGTGGTGATCGGCACGGTCGGCGTCTCGTATCTGGCCGCACTGGGGCTCGGAGTCTTCGTCTGGCAGGACGTCGTGGGCAACCCGCTGCACTGGTCGGTGGCCCCGGTGGCGTTCACGTTCCTGGTGGCGGTCGGGGCGGACTACAACATGCTGCTGGTCAGCCGGATGAAGGAGGAGATGGCCGCAGGGGTCGGTACCGGTCTGATCCGCGCGATGGTGGGCACCGGCAGCGTCGTGACCACCGCGGGCCTGACGTTCGGCGTGACGATGTTCGCGATGCTGGGCAGTGCGGCGACCAACATCGCGCAGATCGGCACCACGGTGGGCATCGGCCTGATGATCGACACGCTCGTCGTGCGGTCGCTGGTGGTTCCCGCCATCGCCCGGTCGTGCGGCAGGTGGTTCTGGTGGCCGACGGCCTTCGTGCGCATGCCCGCGCGTTCGGCGGTCGGGTCGGCGCCGTCGCGCTAGGGTCGCCGAGCATGACGCTCAACCAACTGCGGGCCTTCGTGGTGGCGGAGCGGCTGGGGTCCTTCACCGCGGCGGCCGAGGCCCTGCAGATGGCGCAGGCGTCGGTGTCGGAGTTGGTGCGCCGGCTGGAGGAGGAGCTCGACGCGCAGTTGTTCGTGCGCGGCAGCAGGCGGTTGGCGCTGACGGCGGCGGGCCGGGAGCTGCTGCCGTACGCGCAGCAGTCGGTACACGCGGCCGACGGCGGCGTGCAGGCAGTGCGCGCGGCGGGGTCGTTGGGCGGGGGGACGGCGACGTTCGGCGTGCCGCGCAACGCGGACTACTACCTGCTCTCGCACCTGGTGCAGACCTTCCACATGCGTTATCCGGCGGTGCGGGTGCGGCTGGTCGGGCAGAACTCGGCCGAGACCGCCGCGGCGATCCAGGCGGGCGAGATCGAGGCGGGCATGCTGATCCTGCCGATCGACGACGAGGACCTGACGGTGCGTCCGCTGCTGCGCGACGAGGTGTTCTACGTCAGCGCCGCACCGCTGGACGCACCGGTCACCATCGGTCACGTCGCGCGTGCCCGGCTGGTGCTGTACGACGCGCACTACGGCTGGAAGGACCCGACGCGACGCCAGCTCGCCGAGCGCGCCCAGCTGGCCGGGTTTCGGCTCGAACCGGTGATCGAGGTCGAGCACGTCGAGTCGGCGCTCAAGCTGGTGGCCGCCGGCGTCGGTGACACCCTCGTCAGCGGTGCTGTCATCGCCAGCGGCGCGTTCCCGCGCGGGTTGCACACCGTGGCGTTCGCCGAGCCGCTCTACGACACCATCGCGCTCGCCCAGCATCGCGGCAGGCCGCTGTCGAACGCCACCCGGGAGTTCGCGCGCCTGGCCGAGGACACCGTGCGCGATCTGCCCGTGGTGCCGCCGGCACACGACGATTCGGGCGCGCGGGCGGTACCGCTGATCGACCATCGCCGCGTCTGAACTGCAGCGTTTCCCTGATACAGGATTATCCTGTGGTTCGTGCAGGAATCACCCTTCTAGTCCTTCGGCTGGTTTGGGCCTAGCGTCGCCGCCATGCAGATCACCGCCGCCGAAGCCCGCGCCCTCGGACCGTTCACCTGGCTCAAGCGACCCGCCGTCGACGGCCCGCCCGCGCAGCGCGACCCCAAGGTCGTCGAACGCGTCTCGGAGATGTTGACCGACATCGAGCGCAACGGCATGGACGCCGTGCGCGCCTACTCCCGCGAACTCGACGGCTGGAGCGGCGACGTCGAGGTGAGCGACGCCGAGCTGCGTCGCAGCGGAGACGCGCTGCCCGCCGACGTGCGCGCCTCCATGGACCTCGGTTACGAGCGCACCCACCGCTTCGCGACTGCCACCCGCACGCATCTGAGCGACTTCGAAGTCGATCTCGCGCCCGGCGTCGTCGGCGGCGTCCAGTACGTGCCGGTGACCCGCGTCGGCGCCTACCTGCCCGCGGGCCGGTTCCCGCTGCTCGCCAGCGCCTTCATGACCGTCGGCGTGGCCAAGGCGGCAGGGGTTCCCACGGTGCTGGCCTGCACCCCGCCATCGGGTGAGCACGGTGCGCACCCCGCGGTGCTCTACGGCGCGTACCTCTCGCGCGCCGATCGCGTGTTCGCGCTCGGCGGTGTCCAGGCGTTGGGCGCCATGGCCTTCGGCCTGCTGGGTGACGCCCCCGTCGACATGCTGGTGGGTGCGGGCAACGCCTTCGTCACCGAAGCCAAGCGTCAGCTCTTCGGCCTGGTCGGCATCGACCTGCTGGCCGGCCCGTCCGAGGTCGCCGTCCTGGCCGACGGCACCGCCAACCCGGAATGGGTGGCCGCCGATCTGCTGGGTCAGGCCGAGCACGGCCCCAACTCGCCGGCCGCGCTCATCACCACGTCGGAATCGTTGGGGCGCAGGGTGATCGAGGCCATCGATCGGCAATTGGCCACCCTGAGCACGCGGGAGATCGCCGGCGCCGCCTGGCGTGACTTCGGTTCGGTGATCGTGGCCACCGACCGGGCCCAGGCCGCGGCCATCAGCGACGTGTTGGGCCCCGAGCACCTCGAGGTGCAGACCGACGACGACGACTACTTCCTCAAGGAGCTGCGCAACTACGGCTCGCTGTTCATCGGGCCGTGGAGCACGGTCGCCTACTCGGACAAGGGCATCGCGGGCACCAACCACGTGCTGCCCACCGGGAAGACGGCGCGCTACAACGCCGGGCTGTCGGTGTCGCGGTTCCTCAAGCCGCTGACCTACCAGCGGGCCCAGCGCGAGGCCACCGCGGCGCTCGCGCCCGCCGTCGAACGCATCTCCGCCTTCGAGGGACTGGCCGCACACGAGGCCACGGCCACCATCCGCATCGACGAGATCGGCAGGCACTCCGGGGCGTTCGACGGCACCCCGGCCGTCGACCGGGAGCGCTGATGGCCGGGGTCGGGCTCGTGGCCGTCGCGGCGACGGTGGTCTTCGGGGACGTCGACGGCAACCTGGCCCGCGTGCGCGACGTCCTCGCCGGCGTCCCCGATGGTCCCGCCCTCGTCGTCTTCCCCGAGTTGTGCACCAGTGGTTACGTGTTCGCCGACGCCGCCGAGGCCCGACAGCTGGCCACGACGGTCGACGACGCGCGCTGGGACGCGGTCGCGGCAGCCGTGCCCGAAGGCGCGGTGGCCGTCGTGGGGTTCTGCGAGAGCGCGGGCGGACGCCTGTTCAACTCGGCGCTGGTGCTGACGCGCGACGGAGTTCTGGGGTGCTACCGCAAGTCGCATCTGTGGGCCGTCGAGCGCGAGGTGTTCACCCCCGGCGACGAGGCCGGTGCGGTCATGGACACCCCGATCGGCACACTCGGCGTGGCGATCTGCTACGACAACGAGTTCCCGGAGGTACCACGGCAACTCGCGCTGCGCGGCGCCCAGGTGCTGGCGCTGCCGGTGAACTGGCCACTGGTGGACCGCCCGGCGGGGTCCCTGCCACCGGAGACCATCCAGGCGATGGCCGCGGCGCGCTCGTCGCGCTTGCCGACGGTCATCGCCGATCGTCATGGCAGCGAGCGGGGCGTGGTGTGGACCGGTGGCACCGCCGTCGTCTCACAAGACGGCTGGGTGTGCGCCACCCCCGACGAGCACGGCATCGCCGCCGCGACCGTCGCACTGCACCACGACAAGTCGCTGGGCGCGTACAACGATCTGTTCGGCGACCGTCGGCCCGACCTCTATGACCGCGAGAACCACCTGAGCAGCGAGCGAGGAATCCATGCCTGAGTCATCCGCGATCGAATCGAAGTCCATCGACTGGGTTCCGCTGGCGGAGCGGCGGGGCAAACCGTCGACGCTGTTTCCACTGTGGTTCATGTCGAACGCCAACCTGACGACGCTGGCCACCGGCATGGTCGGCGCTGCCCTCGGGGCGTCGTTCCTGACCTCGCTGGTGGCCATCGTCCTGGGTGCCGCCGTCGGCACGGTGTTCACCGCGTTCCACTCCGCGCAGGGCCCGCAGCTCGGGCTGCCGCAGATGATCCAGTCGCGCGCACAGTTCGGCTACCGGGGCGTGGTGGTCATCTGCGCGGTGGTGGTGTTCAGCATCGTCGGGTTCAACGTGTTCAACCAGATCCTGGCGGCCGACGTCATCACGCTGGCCACCGGCACGGACCTGCGCGACCTCTGGTTCGTGATCATCACGGCGCTGGCGTTGACGCTGGCGATCTACGGCTACCACTGGATCCACCGCTTCCAGACGTGGCTCACGTGGCTGTTCCTGGCCACGTTCGGCGTGTTCACGGTGGCCGCGCTGGTGTGGCTGGACGTTCCGATGGCGCAGTTCGGGTTCGGTGGGTTCACCTGGGCGGCGTTCCTGGTGCAGTTCGGTGCCGCCGCGGCGTACGCCCTGGGGTGGGCGCCCTACGTGTCGGACTACTCGCGCTACCTCCCGCCGCAGACCAGCCCCCGAAAGGCGTTGTGGTACACCTATTCCGGCGTGTTCGTCGGGGCGTCGTGGCTGATGGCCCTGGGCGCTCTGGTGGCCGGCGTGTTCGCCGATCTGTCGCCGCTGGAGGCGGTCCGCAACGCCGCCGACGCCCTGCTGCCCGGGTCGGGGACGTGGCTGCTGGTGGCGGCGCTGCCGGGCCTGGTCACCGTGATCACCGTCAACGTCTACGCGGCGTCGCTGGAGCTGATCACCATGGTGGACTCCTTCCGGCCCGTCCAGCCCACCCGCAGGCTGCGGATCGTCGCATGCAGCGTCATCGCCGGGGCGGGACTCCTGGGCGCCGTCCTGTCGTCGGGCGAGTTCCTCGCGAACTTCTCCAGCTTCCTGGTGGTGCTGCTGTACCTGCTGGTGCCGTGGACGTCGGTGAACCTGGTGGACTACTACGTGGTGCGGCGCGGCCACTACGCCATCCGCGAGATCTTCGTCGCCGACGGGGGCGTTTACGGGTCGTGGGGGTGGCGCGGCCTGGCCGCCTACGCCATCGGCATCGTCGCGATGATCCCGTTCGTGGTCACGGTCTGGTACACCGGCCCCGTCGCCGCGGCGCTCGGCGGCGTCGACGTGGCGCTGTTCGTGGGCCTGCTGGTGTCGGCCATCGCCTACGTCCTGATGGCACGGTCGCTGGACCTGGCCGCGGAAACGGCCAAGGCCGAGGCGGATTCGCGCGAGCACGGCATGGCCGCTGTGACGTTCGCGGGCCGGTCGGCGCCGGTCGAGACGTAGCCGGCTACGGCAGCAGCCCGTGGCCGCGGGCTCGGTTGACGGCCTCGAGGCGCGTGCGGGTGCCGAGTTTGGCCGATGCGCTGCGCAGATAGCTCTTGACGGTCTCGGGTTTGAGCGAGAGCCGGCGTGCCGCCTCGGCATTGGTGTGGCCGAGCGCCACTTGGGTCAGCACGTCGAGTTCGCGGGCGCTCAGGCCCACCTCGGCGGGCGCGTCGGCACCGGCAAGCCGGTCTGCCAGGGTGCGCACGGCATCGCTCGGCACCGGGGCGCCGGCCGCGGCCAGCCGCCGCAGTTCGGCGTGGACCTCGCGGACGTGCTCGGGGGTCTGAGCCACCAGGCGCAGCGCGAGCCGACGGTCCACTTCGTCGCGGATGCGCATCTCGTCGGCGATGCGGCGGGCCGAGCCCACCACCAGGTCGGCCGCGCGTCCGCCGACGGGCGCGCCGGTCCGGTAGGCGCCGTAGAGCACCGCGCGGGGCACCCCGTCGACGACCACGGGAACGGCCAGCACCGATCGGATGCCCTCGCTGAGCACCGGATGGTCGTAGTCGTGGGTGATGCTGCCGCAGTTGCGGTAGTCGGCCACCGACATCGGCCTGCCGGCCACCATGCTGGCGCCGCCCAGCCCGGAACTGGACCGCACCACCAGCCCGCGCAGCAGCCCGGTCCTGGTGCCGATGAACTCGCTGAGCAGCAGTCCGTCACCGTGCACCTCGCCGCCGAACAGCACCGGTACCCGGCTCTCGGTGGACACCCGGCGCAGTTCGGCGCGCAGCACGTCGGAGTCCCGGGTCGCCAGCACGGGCACCCTCCTTCGGGGGTAGCGCAGCCTCGAGTGTGACCTGGATCCTAGTCGGCGTGACCACCAACACCGACCGCTACCGCAGCGCACGCGACCACCTGGTGGCCGTCATCGGCGACTACGCCACGGCCCGTGACACGTTCGCCTGGCCCGAGCTGACGGGCAGGTTCAACTGGGCGACCGACTGGTTCGACGTGGTGGCGCGCGAGAACGAGCGTCCGGCGCTGTGGATCGTCGAGGAGGACGGCTCGGAGCAGAAGGTGACGTTCGCCGAGATGGCGCGGCGTTCCGACCAGGTCGCGACGTGGCTCGAGGATCTCGGCGTCGGCACGGGCGATCGCGTGATCCTCATGCTGGGCAACCAGGTGGAGCTGTGGGAGGCCATGCTCGCCGTCGCCAAGCTGGGCGCGGTCATCATGCCGACCACCGGGGCGCTGGGCCCCATCGACCTCGCCGACCGCATCGGCAGGGGCGGTGCCCGCTACGTCATCGCCAACGCCGCCGACGCGGGCAAGTTCGACGAGGTCCCCGGCGACTACGTGCGGATCGCGGTGGGGGACCGGCGCGCCGGGTGGCACGCCTACGCCGACGCCGCCGCGGTGGCGTCGAGGGGGCCGTTCGCCGCGCGTACCGACGTCGACGATCCCCTGCTGGTGTACTTCACGTCGGGCACCACCAGCCGGCCGAAACTGGTCGAGCACTCGCAGGTGTCCTATCCGGTGGGGCACCTGTCGACCATGGCGTGGATCGGCGTGCGTCCCGGCGACGTGCACCTGGCGATCAGCTCGCCGGGGTGGGCCAAGCACGCCTGGAGCTGCTTCTTCGCCCCGTGGATCGCCGAGGCGACGATCTTCGTGTACGACTACGCGCGGTTCGACGCCGCCGCATTGCTCGCCCAGCTCCGTCGAGCCGGGGTGAACACGTTCTGCGCGCCACCCACGGTGTGGCGCATGCTCATTCAGGCCGACCTGGGCGAGCGGCCAGCGGGGCTGCGCGAGATCCTGGGCGCGGGGGAGCCGCTGAACCCCGACGTCATCGCCCGCGTCGAGCGGGCGTGGGGACTCACCATCCGCGACGGCTTCGGGCAGACCGAGACCACGCTGTCGGTGGGCAACACACCGGGGCAGCCGGTGAAGCCGGGCTCGATGGGCAGGCCCATGCCGGGCGTACCGGTGGTGCTGGTGGACCCGGTGACCGGCCGGGAGGCCGACGAGGGTGAGATCTGCCTGGACCTGAGCGCCGCGCCGCGCAACCTGATGACGGGTTACGTCGGCGACCCGGAGCGCAATGCGCACGTCATGGCAGGCGGGTACTACCACACCGGTGACGTGGCGGGCCGTGACGCCGACGGCTACCTCACCTACGTCGGGCGCACCGACGACGTGTTCAAGTCCTCGGACTACAAGGTGTCGCCGTTCGAGTTGGAGAGCGTGCTCATCGAGCATCCGGCGGTGGTGGAGGCGGCGGTGGTGCCGCAGCCCCACGACACTCGGCTCGCGGTACCGAAGGCCTACGTGTCGCTGGCCTCCGGGTGGCCTGCCGACGCCGACACGGCACGGGCCATCATGGAGTACGCCCGCGACCACGTCGCGCCGTACCTGAAGGTGCGGCGGGTGGAGTTCTTCGAATTGCCGAAGACCATCTCGGGCAAGATCCGTCGCGTCGAATTGCGCAGGCGCGAGGAGGCCGCCCACCACGCGGGTACGCCCATCCCCACCGAACACCGGTACGAGGATCTGCTGTGACGCTCGCCCACGACGCCGGTCCCACCGACGTGCCGATCCTCACCGAGACCATCGGCGCGAACCTGGCGCGCATCGCCGCGGCGTACCCGGACGTCGAGGCGCTCGTCGACGTCGCGCAGGACGTGCGCTACACCTACGCGGGGTTCGACGCCGAAGTCGACGTCGTGGCAAGGGGTTTGATGGCCAGGGGCCTCACCGCGGGTGACCGCGTGGGCCTGTGGGCACCCAACTGTGCGCAGTGGGTCGTCGCCCAGTACGCGCTGGCGAAGATCGGCGCGATCCTGGTGAACGTCAATCCCGCCTACCGCAGCCACGAACTGGCGTACGTCCTGAACCAGTCGGGCGCGCGGCTGCTGATCGCGGCGACGGCGTTCAAGTCGTCGGACTACCGGGCGATGATCGCCGAGGTGCGCGGGGACGCGCCGCAGCTCACCGACGTGGTGTACCTCGGCACCGCCGACTGGGAGGCGTTGCGCGCGGCCGCTTCCGAGGTGTCGGCCGCGGAGCTGGCCGAGCGCATGGCGGGGCTCGCCGACACCGACCCGATCAACGTCCAGTACACGTCGGGCACCACGGGGTTTCCCAAGGGGGCGACGCTGTCGCACCGCAACATCCTCAACAACGGCTACTTCGTCACCGAGCTGATCGGACTGAAACCCGGTGACCGCCTGTGCATCCCGGTGCCGTTCTACCACTGCTTCGGCATGGTGATGGGAAACCTCGGCTGCACCACCCACGCCGCCACCGTGGTGATCCCGGCGCCCGGATTCGATGCGGGGGTCACCCTGCGGGCCGTGGAAGACGAACGGTGCACGGGACTGTACGGCGTCCCGACGATGTTCATCGCGATGCAGCATCACGCCGAGTTCTCCGAACGCGACCTGTCGTCGCTACGGACGGGGATCATGGCGGGCTCGGTGTGTCCGATCGAGGTGATGAAGCGGTGCGTGACGGACATGCACATGGCCGAGGTGGCGATCGCCTACGGCATGACCGAGACGTCACCCGTGTCGTGCCAGACGCTCATCGACGACGACCTCGAACGCCGCACGTCGACCGTCGGGCGCGCGCATCCGCACGTGGAGGTGAAGGTCATCGACCCCGACACCGGCGAGATCCGTGGCCGGGGCGAGCCGGGGGAACTGTGCACGCGCGGGTACTCGGTGATGCTCGGCTACTGGGACGAGCCCGAGAAGACCGCGGAGGCCGTCGATGCCGACGGGTGGATGCATACCGGCGACCTCGCGGTGATGCGCGAGGACGGCTACTGCGCCGTGGTGGGCAGGCTCAAGGACATGGTGATCCGCGGCGGCGAGAACGTCTATCCACGTGAGGTCGAGGAGTTCCTGTACACCCATCCCGACGTCGAGGACGCGCAGGTGGTCGGCGTGCCCGACGAGCGGTATGGCGAGGAGATCTGCGCCTGGTTGCGGATGCGTCCCGGAAGCGACCCGCTGGACGCGGCCGCCGTCCGCGAATTCGCGCGGGACAGACTGGCGCACTACAAGATTCCACGGTACGTCGTGGTGGCCGACGAGTTCCCCATGACGGTCACCGGCAAGGTCCGCAAGGTGGAGATGCGCGAGCGCAGCGTCGAGATCCTGGGGTTAGGACAGTAGTTCGGTCAGCTTGGCGTTCGCGGCGTGTAGTCGGGGCGCGATCATGGCGGCACCCTGGAGGGCCTCTTCGTCGGTGGTCTGCATGTGGCTCACGGCGTTGAGCCGGCACCGGTTGAGCCAGCTCATCATCGCCGGGTCGTCGAACCAGCGCAGCTGATTGTGGTTGAACGCCAACGTCATCGTCAGCCAGTCCAGCGGTACCTCCGGGTGCGGGACGGGCCTGCAGTAGTCGTTCTTGGTGGCGTCGTCCATGTCTTGGGCCTCGACGTGGGCGATCACCGAGGCGCTGAACGCGGGCTGGCAGGTGCGCACCGACTGCAGCGTGATGGCGCCGGAACCGAACACCGGCGTCGGCGGCTTCTGGCCGATGCCGTCGCCGGTGCAGTCCAGGTAGAGGGTGTCGGCGGGGGTGTCGACGGCGCCGCCGTCGAGCGTGATGCGGCCGGGTTCGATCGACTGGACGTAGCCCATCCGCACGACGTCGGTGACGGTGCGCAGCTGCTCGAGTTCGCGCTGCGACAGGATGGCGCAGCGGTACATCGTGGGCTCGACCGTCTGGTCGATGCGCAGCAGACAACCCAGCTTCTCCAGCTGCAGGTACAGGTCGTCGACGGAGGTGGCCTTCTTGATGGCGCGGGACTGCGCGGAGAAGTCCGACAGCACGCGGCGGGCGAACTCGGTACCGGGCTGCACGGCGGCGCGGTCGAGGATCCAGGATTCGCGCGGCTTGATCCAGGTGACGTCGGCGGCGGCGATGCCGTGGCGCAGTAGCCAGGTGCAGGTGTCCATCGACGTCTTGCCCGCGCCGACCACGACGTAGCGCTCGAAGCGCCGCTGCCGGGGCAGCGCGTTGGGTGGGATGCACGTGACCCCGTCGGCGACGGCGTAGCTCGGGGGCCGCATCGAGGGGACGGTGACGGTGAGGTAGGTGGCGTCGACGGTGCGCGTGCCGACCTCGACGCGGTACTCGTCGCCGCCGAGCGTGCGGAAGGTGCCTGCGCCGGTGTCGTCGCTGCCCAGGTAGTCGCTCATGGGGAAGTACTGGACGCGGCCCGAGGGCAGCAGGTGCTGACGCATGACGGTGTCGTAGTAGGCGACGACCTCGCTGCCGCCTGCGAGTTCCCAGAACCCGGCGTTCCAGCCGCTGGCGTCGATGGAGTTGGTGCCGAGGGTGCGGGAGTTCACGCCGTAGTACGCCGACGGTTGGTGCAGGCGGACGAAGGGGTACGCCGACAGCCAGTGGCCGCCGGGTTGGTCGTTGCGGTCGACGAGCACGACGGTCGCGTCGGTCTCGGTGATCAGCGTGTCGACGAACGCCATGCCCATCGCGCCTGCTCCCACCACCAGGTAGTCGGCCTTCAGCGTCTGCATCCCGACAGCTTGCCCCATGCCGCGGGGTACCCGCCGCAGGCCCTCGGGCCTCTCAGGCCTCCAGTTCCCCGGCGATGGCACGCTCGATGGCCCCGCGCGTCACCGCGGGGAGCACGACGAGGCCGTCGAGTTCCCTGGTGGCCTTCGCGTACGCGCTCTGCCTCTCGGCCGCCGGCGCGGCCGCGTCGGCGGCGACCCGCAGTAGGGCCTGCGCCCGCGCGATGCGCTCCTGGTCCGTGCTCGAGAAGTCGCTGCGGCGTCGCCGCATCGCCTCGGCCTCGGCGACGTCGAAGGCCGCCGCGTAGGCGTGCACGGCGTCGCGGTACGCGAGCTGGGCATCGCGGTCGCCGACCGCGTCGTCGACGCTCGCCGGCCGCAGCAGGTCGGCGCGGCTGCGCGCCTCGTGGAACCGCAGGGTCAGTGGTTCCCGCATGTCGGTGATCAGCGGGAAGTCCAGCAGTTTGGCGACGTCGACCTCGTAGTCCAACCACCGCGCATCGGTCTGTTCGTGGCGCGCGATCAGTCGCAGCAGCTCGCGCCGGGCCGCGTCCTGGTCCATCCCTGCGCGCTGCGCCGCCTCGGCCACCGCCACCTTGGTCTGCTGTTTGATCCGGTAGCGCTCCAGCCGGCGTTCGGCGCGGCGCTCGTTGGCCGCGGCGATGGCCCGCACCCCGCCGCCGATCACACCGCCGAGGGGGAAGATCAACCACCAGAAGTTTCCGGCGAAGTGCAGCAGGGAGTCCACGGGTCCACCATGCCACCGCTCGTCAGCGTGGCAGCCCGATGCGGCGGTATCGGCGGAGTCGGGCGGTCAGCCGCTCGTCGGCGGGTTGCCCGCGCAGCGCGTACAGCTCGGCGGCGATGGTGGCCGACAGCCGGTCGGTGAAGTCGTGCGGCGTGTCCGCGGCGTCGACGTGTTCGCCGACGACGACGTCGACGATGCCGTTGCGCAGCAGGTCTGCCGATCGAACACCCTGTGCGGCAGCCAGATCCGGGGCATGCTCGACGTCGCGGTAGACGATGGCGCTGGCGCCTTCGGGGGGCAGCGGCGCCAGCCACCCGTGCAGGGCGGCCAGTACCCGGTCGGCGGGAACCATGGCCAGTGCGGGGCCGCCGCTGCCCTGGCCCAGCAGCACCGACACCGTCGGCGTGTCGAGGGTGACCAGTTCGGCCAGACAGCGCGCGATCTCGCCGGCCAGGCCCTCCTCCTCGGCCTCGGCGGACAGTGCGGGCCCGACGGTGTCGATGACGAGCACCAGGGGCAATCCCACGCTGACGGCCAGCGCCATGCCGCGCCGGGCTTCCCGCAGCGCCCGGGGCCCCACCAGGCCGCCGCCGCGGCCGCGTTGTTGGCCCACCACGACGGCGGGTTGGCCGCCGAACCGGGCCAGCGCCAGCAGCGTCGTCGCCGCCTCGCCCTGGCCGCCGGTGCCCGAGAGCAGCACCCGCTCGGTGGTGCCGTTCTCCAGCAGGTAGCGCACCCCGGGGCGGTCCGGGCGCCGGGAGGCGGTCACCGAATCCCACGCGGGTACGTCGTCGACGGTCTCGGGGGCGGGAATGGCGGGCAGGGGTCCCGGCGGGTCGGACAGCACAGTCAGCGCGCGGTCGAGCGTCGACCGCAGCAGGGCCAGCGGCACCACGCCGTCGATGACGCCGTGCCGGTGCAGGTTCTCCGCGGTCTGTACGCCCGGCGGGAACGGTTCGCCGTAGAGGTGCTCGTACACCCTGGGCCCCAGGAATCCGATGAGCGCGCCGGGCTCGGCGGCCGTCACGTGCCCCAGCGAACCCCAGGAGGCGAACACGCCGCCGGTGGTCGGGTGCCGCAGGTACACCAGGTAGGGCAGGTGGGCGCGCTTGTGCAGTTCGACGGCGGCGGCGATCTTGACCATCTGGAGGAAGGCGACGGTGCCCTCCTGCATGCGGGTGCCGCCGGAGGACGGCGACGCGACCAGCGGCAGCCCCAGCGCCGTCGCGCGTTCGACCGCGGCCGTGATGCGCTCGGCCGCCGCGACCCCGATGGACCCGGCCAGGAACGCGAACTCGCAGGCCACGACGGCTACGCGGCGGCCGAAGACGGTGCCCTCGCCGGTCAGGACGGACTCGTCGAGACCGGTCTTGGCCCGTGCGGCCGCGAGGTCGGCGGCGTAGTCCGCGCTGGGGTGCACGTCGAGCGGGGGGCCGTCCCAGCTCACGAACGACCCCTCGTCCAGCACGGCGTCGCGTAGCTCCTCGGCGCGGCTCACGTCCAGAGGCTAGCTCGCCCCTGGTTAATGTGGGTCGCATGATTGGTGTCACCCGGGACGGCAACGTCCTGACGATCGAGATGCAGCGGCCCGAACGTCGCAACGCCCTCAACGGCGAACTGGTCGACGGTCTGCGCGAGACCATCGAGGGCGCGGCGGCCCAGGACGTGCGCGCCATCGTCCTGACCGGACAGGGGCACGTGTTCAGCTCCGGCGCCGACCTGTCCGGGGGCCAGGGCGTGGCCGACGAGCTGCCGGACAAGGCCAGGGCACTCAACCTCGCGATCGACTCCGCGCCGGTGCCGGTCATCGGCGCCATCAACGGTCCCGCGATCGGGGCGGGCGTCATCCTGTCGATGATCTGCGACCTGCGCGTCGTGGCGCCCGAGGCGTACTTCCAGTTCCCCGTCGCCAAGTACGGCATCGCGCTGGACAACTGGAGCATCCGCCGGCTGGTCTCGCTGGTGGGCCACGGCCGTGCCAGGGCCATGCTGCTGGGTGCGGAGAAGCTGCCCGCCGAGGCCGCCCTGCAGACCGGGCTCGCGAACCGCATCGGCACGCTCGCCGACGCCCAGGAGTGGGCCGCCGAGATCGCGGGTTTCGCACCGCTGGCGCTGCAGCACGCCAAGCGCGTGCTCAACGACGACGGCGCGTACGAGGATCCGTGGCCCGCACACCAGGAGCTGTTCGACCGGGCGTGGTCCAGCCAGGACATCATCGAGGCCCAGGTGGCGCGCATCGAGAAGCGACCCGCGAACTTCAAGGGCGCGTAGCCGTGTGGCGCGAGGCGGTGCGGCTGGTCGGCGGGACGGCCGCGCTCGTCGGCGGGGGCTGGGCGTTGCGTGCCCTGCAGGGGACGCCGTCGGCGCTGGGCGCGTCGCCCGCGCAGATCGCCGGCGTGGCGCGGCGCTCACCGAACTACCGCGACGGGGTGTTCCACAACGCCGAGCCGGCGTCGATGTTCGAGCTGGACCGCCGGGAGCAGTGGCTGTTGGTCTGCGACGTCCTGACCAACGGCGGCAGGCAGCGGCCGGCGAACCCGGTGCCGCTCGTCACGCCGGAGGTGGGACTGCCCGCGGGCGAGTTGGCCTTCACCTGGTTCGGGCACTCGTCGGTGATGATCGAACTCGACGGCTACCGCATCCTGGCCGACCCGGTGTGGAGCGAGCGGTGTTCGCCGTCGCGGGCGGTCGGTCCGCAGCGGCTGCACCCGGTGCCCGCGCCGTTGGAGGCGCTGCCGGCCATCGACGCCGTCGTGATCAGCCACGACCACTACGACCATCTGGACGTCGACACCATCATGGCGCTGGCGCGGACGCAGCGCGCGAAGTTCTTCGTGCCGCTGGGCATCGGCGAGCATCTGCGCACCTGGCGAATCCCGGCGGATCGCATCGTCGAGCTGGACTGGAACGCCGGCGCCACGTTGGGCGACCTGAGGCTGGTGTGCACCCCGGCCCGACACTTCTCGGGCCGCTTCGTCAATCGCAACGTGACGCTGTGGTCGTCGTGGGCGCTGCTGGGTCCCCGGCACCGGGTGTTCTTCGGCGGCGATACCGGCTACGGCAAGATCTTCGGCGACATCGGCTCCGAGTACGGCCCCTTCGACGCCACGCTGATGCCCATCGGGGCGTATCACCCGGGCTGGCCGGACGTGCACATGAACCCGGAGGAAGCGGTGCGCGCGCACCGCGACGTCAGCGACGACGGCGTGCTGGTACCGATCCACTGGGCGACGTTTCGGTTGGCGCCGCACCCGTGGTCCGAGCCCGTCGAGCGGTTGCTCGCCGCCGCGGCGGACGAGCGTGTCACCGTGGCGGCACCGCGACCGGGACAGCGCGTGGCGGGCCGGGTGTCGGCGTTGGACGCGTGGTGGAGCAGCTGAACCGATAGCGTACGTTCGTGCGACCTGTGATCGTGATGAGGCGGCTCCTGGTGTCGGCGAGCGTCCTCGCCCTGCTGGTGGGCTGCGGCTCACCGTCGGACGGCGGCGCCGGTCCGACGGCGACGTCGTCGCTGTCGGACGTGCCCCCTCCGCTGGCGCCGGCAATGCCGTTGCCGGACAACGCCGTTGACAAGGCGGTCGATCGGATCGACGGCCTGGTGGCGGACCTGATGCAGAAGTCGGGCATCCCCGGCATGTCGGTGGCCGTGGTGCATGGCGGGAAGACGGTGTACGCCAAGGGTTTCGGCGTCAAGGACAATCGCAACGGCGGGGGTCAGGCCAACCAGGTGGATGCCGACACGGTGTTCCAGCTGGCATCGCTGTCGAAGCCCGTCGGCGCCACGGTGGTGGCCCACGAGGTGGGCCGGGGGGCCATCGGCTGGGACACGCCGATCGTCGACGCGCTGCCGTGGTTCGCGCTGTCCGACCCTGCCGTCACGAAGATGGTCACGGTGGGCGACATGCTCTCGCACCGCTCCGGTCTGCCCGACCACGCCGGCGACCTGCTCGAGGACATGGGCTACGACCGCCGCCAGGTGCTGGAACGGCTGCGGCAGCTGCCGCTGGATCCGTTCCGGGTGTCGTACGCCTACACGAACTTCGGGTTCACGGCCGGCGCCGAGGCCGTCGCCGCCCGGGCAGGCAAGTCGTGGGAGGACCTGTGCCGGGACGTCATGTACGGCCCGCTGGGCATGGCGTCGACGAGTTCGAACTTCGCCGACTACCAGGCCAGGCCCAACCGCGCGGCGGGCCACATCGCGATCGACGGCGGGTACTCGCCGCAGTACGTCCGGGACCCCCAGGCGCAGTCGCCCGCCGGTGGTGTCAGTAGTTCGGCCGACGACATGGCGAAGTGGATGGCGATGGTGCTCGGCGACGGGACGGTCGACGGCAAGCAGGTCGTGGCGCCCGCCGCGCTGCTGCCCGCACTCACCCCGCAGATCGTGTCCAACCCGCCCACCGAGCCCGCGATGCGCACGGGGTCCTACGGTTTCGGCTTCAACGTGGGGACCACCTCGGCCGCCCGCGTACAGCTCAGCCATTCCGGGGCGTTCGAACTCGGCGCGGGCACGAACGTGCTGTTCCTGCCGTCCGCCGACGTCGGCATCGTGGCGTTGACCAACGCCACGCCCAAGGGCGTGCCGGAGGCGCTGACGGCGCAGTTCGCCGATCTGGTGCAGTTCGGCGAGATCCGCGAGGACTGGTATCCGCTGTACGAGGCGCCGTTCGCCGCCATGGAGAAGCCGCTGGGTGCGCTCGTCGGGCAGCCGCGACCGGCCAGTCCGGCGCCGCCGGCACCGTTGTCGACCTACGTCGGCACGTACGCCAACCCCTATTACGGTCCCGCCCGCGTCACTGCGACCGACGGCGGGCTGAGCCTGGCCATCGGGCCCAAACTGGTGGTGCCGCTGCGGCATTGGGACGGCAACGTGTTCACGTTCTCGTTCGTCAGCGAGAACTCGGTGCCCGGGTCCATCTCGAAGGCGACGTTCGACGGGAACCGGTTGACGCTGGAGTACTACGACTCCGACGGCATGGGGACGTTCACCCGATGAGCAGCGCAGGCCTGACCGACGCCGAGGTCGCCGAGCGCGTCGCCGGCGGCAAGACCAACGACGTCCCGGCCCGGGCCGCGCGCAGCGTCTCGGAGATCGTGCGCGCCAACGTCTTCACGCGCATCAACGCCATCCTCGGCGTGCTGTTGGCCATCGTGGTGTCCACCGGTTCGCTCATCAACGGCTTGTTCGGCCTGTTGATCGTCGCCAACAGCGGCATCGGCATCATCCAGGAGCTGCGTGCCAAGCGCACCCTGGACAAGCTGGCGATCGTGGGGCAGGCCCGGCCCACCGTGCGCCGCCGGTCGGGCACCAGCGCCCGCCCGCCCAGCGAGGTGGTGCTCGACGACGTCATCGAGCTGGGACCCGGCGACCAGATCGTGGTCGACGGCGACGTGCTCGAACAGGTCAACCTGGAGGTCGACGAGTCGCTGCTGACCGGCGAGGCCGATCCCATCGTCAAGCACGTCGGGGACCGCGTCATGTCGGGCAGCTTCGTGGTGGCGGGCAGCGGCGCCTACCGCGCGACCAAGGTGGGGCGGGAGGCGTACGCCGCCAAGCTCGCCGAGGAGGCCAGCAAGTTCACCCTGGTGAAGTCCGAGCTGCGCAGCGGCATCGACAAGATCCTGAAGTTCATCACCTACCTGCTGATCCCGGCGGGGATCCTGATCATCTACACGCAGCTGTTCACCACCGACGCCGGATGGCGAGAGTCGGTGCTGCGCATGGTGGGCGCGCTGGTCCCGATGGTGCCCGAGGGGCTGGTGCTGATGACGTCGATCGCGTTCGCGGTGGGGGTCGTCCGGCTGGGCCAGCGCCAGTGCCTGGTGCAGGAGCTACCCGCCATCGAGGGGTTGGCGCGCGTGGACGTGGTGTGCGCCGACAAGACGGGCACGCTCACCGAGAACGGCATGCGCGTCAGCGATCTCGAGGCGCTGGGGACCACCGACCCGGTGGCCGACGTGCTGGCACAGCTGGCCGCCGACGATGCCCGGCCCAACGCCAGCATGGCCGCCATCGCCGAGGCGTATCCCGACGCGCCGGGCTGGGCACCGACCGCGAGCGCGCCGTTCAAGTCCGCGACCAAGTGGAGTGGCGCGTCCTACGGTGAGCGCGGCAACTGGGTCGTCGGCGCGCCCGACGTACTGCTGGATCCGGCGTCGGAGCGGGCGCGGGAGGCCGAGCGGATCGGGGCCCGGGGCTTGCGGGTGCTGCTGCTGGGATCGTCGGACCGCCCGGTCGATGCGCCCGACGCGCCCGGCGTGGTGACGCCGGTGGCCCTGGTGGTGCTGGAGCAGCGTGTGCGCCCCGATGCCAGGGACACGTTGGACTACTTCGCGTCGCAGAAGGTCACGGTCAAGGTGATCAGTGGGGACAACGCGGTGTCGGTGGGGGCGGTGGCGGGCACGCTGGGCCTGCACGGCGAGACGATGGACGCCCGCAAACTGCCCAGCGAGCCCGAACGACTGGCCGACGCGCTGCAGGAGTACACCACGTTCGGCCGCGTCCGCCCCGATCAGAAGCGGGCGATGGTGCACGCGCTGCAGTCGCGTGGGCACACCGTCGCCATGACCGGCGACGGCGTCAACGACGTGCTGGCGCTCAAGGACGCCGACATCGGTGTTGCGATGGGCTCGGGCAGCTCGGCGTCCCGCGCCGTCGCACAGATCGTGCTGCTGGACAACAGGTTCGCCACGCTGCCCTACGTGGTGGGCGAGGGACGTCGCGTCATCGGCAACATCGAGCGCGTCTCCAACCTGTTCCTCACCAAGACGGTGTACTCGGTGCTGCTGGCGATGGCCGTGGGGCTGGCGGGCCTGGCCTCGAAGCTGTTCGGATCCGACCCGCTGCCGTTCCCGTTCCAACCCATTCACGTGACCATCGCGGCGTGGTTCACCATCGGCATCCCGGCGTTCATCCTGTCGCTGGCCCCCAACGCCGAGCGTGCCCATCCCGGGTTCGTGCGGCGCGTCATGACCTCGGCGCTGCCCAGCGGCGTCGTGGTGGGCGGCGCGACGTTCACCTCGTACCTGTTGGCCTACCAGGGGCGTGCGGCCTCGCCGCTGGAACAGACGCAGGCGTCGACGGCGGCGCTGATGACCCTGCTCGTCAGCGCCCTGTGGGTGCTGGCGGTGGTGGCCCGGCCCTACGAGTGGTGGCGGGTGGCGCTGGTGGCGGCGGCGGGTGTGGCCTACGTGGTGATCTTCGCGGTGCCGACGGCGCGTGACCTGTTCCTGCTCGATGCCGGCAACCCGACCACCACGGCGACCGCGCTGCTGATCGGTGCGGCGGGCGCCGCGGTGATCGAGGTCGTCTGGTGGGTGCAGGGCCGGATGATCGGCGAGCCGCGACGGCTCTGGAAGAAGCCCGACTGATCTCGCTAGGCTGGTCGCATGGGATTCCTGGACAAGGTGAAGAACCTGGTGGCGAACAACGCCGACAAGGTCGACACGGCCATCGACAAGGTCGGGGACATCGTCGACCAGAAGACCGGCAACAAGTACGCCGGTGCCGTCGACAAGGTGCAGGACGCCGCGAAGAAGGCGGCCCGCGAGCAGGCCGGTGCGCCGCCGCAGCAACCTCAGGTGCCTCCGACGCAGCAGTCCGGGCAGGCGCCGCCGCCCCAGCAGCCGCCCGCTGCTCCGCCCGCCCAGCAGCCGCCGACGGCTCCTCCCACGTCGTAGCGCATGGCGAAGCTCTCCGAATCGGTCGAGGTCCCGCTCCCGCCCGAGAAGGCCTGGGCGGCCGCCTCCGACCTGTCGCGCTACAAGGAATGGCTCAGCGTGCACCGCGTGTGGCGTTCGCAGCTGCCCGACACCCTCGACAAGGGCACCCAGATCACGTCGATCATCGAGGTGATGGGCATGCTCAACCGCATCGACTGGACCATCGTCAACTGGAAGCCGCCGCAGTCGATGACGCTCAACGGCAACGGCAAGGGCGGCGTCAAGGTCAAGCTGATGGGCAAGATCAAGCCCGCGGGTGACGACCCGTCGCGGTCGGTGGTGACGTTCGACGTGCACCTCGGTGGGCCCGCGTTGTTCGGACCCATCGGCATGGTCGTCGCGGGCGCGCTGAAGGGTGACATCAAGGCGTCGCTGGAGAAGTTCACGACGGTCTTCGCGTGAGGCGCCCCGTCGCCGAACGCATCGCCGCGCTGGTGCGCGCCGGTGCCGGCATCGATCTACCCGTGCGGGTGCGCGCGTGGGACGGCAGCGAGGCGGGTCCTGCCGAGGGGCCCGTCCTGGTGGTGCGCAACCGGCGTGCGCTGCGTCGGTTGCTCTGGGCGCCGGGTGAGATGGGGTTGGCACGGGCCTACGTCACGGGCGACCTGGACGTCGAGGGCGACGTGGCGGCCGGTTTCCGTCAGGCGTGGGAAAGTCAGGCAGGGGACACGGCCGCGCGGCCTCGGCGCCCCGGCGTGCGCGACGCGCTGACCGCGGTGGCGGGTGCCGTCGGCCTGGGCATCGTGGGCCCGCCGCCGCGGCC